>CALRPR020000032.1:0-35302 GCA_943370125.1 Allobosea thiooxidans
TCATCCTCGGTCTCGGTCACTTCATCAACATAGGCGGGCTCACCCTGGGCGCGGAGGAATTCAACAATCCGCTCCACCTCAGTGTCTGACACAAAGGGGCCATGCACGCGCGCAATGCGCCCGCCGCCCGGCATATGCAGCATATCGCCCTGGCCGAGCAATTGTTCCGCGCCCTGTTCGCCAAGGATGGTGCGGCTATCAATTTTCGACGTCACCTGGAAGGAAATGCGCGTCGGGAAATTCGCCTTGATCGTGCCGGTGATCACATCCACCGAAGGCCGCTGTGTGGCCATGATCACATGGATACCCGCGGCACGCGCCATCTGCGCCAGTCTTTGTACCGCCGCTTCAATGTCCTTTCCGGCCACGATCATCAGATCGGCCATTTCATCAATCACCACCACAATCATGGGCAGCGCTTCCAGCGCGAGTGGCTGATCTTCAAAAACGGGCTTATTGGTTTCCGGATCAAAGCCGGTTTGCACGCGCCTGGTCAGCGTTTCACTGCGCTGGCGCGCTGCCGTCACTTTTTCATTATAACCCGCAATATTACGCACACCCAATTGGCTCATTGAACGGTAGCGGCGTTCCATTTCCCGCACGGTCCATTTCAGCGCGCCAATCGCCTTGGGCGGTTCCGTCACCACCGGGGCCAGCAGATGCGGAATTCGGTCATAGACCGAAAGTTCCAGCATCTTGGGGTCAATCATGATGAAGCGGCATTCATCGGGGCTGAAACGATACAGTAGGCTCAGGATCATGGTATTGATCCCGACTGATTTACCCGAACCCGTGGTACCCGCAATCAGCAAATGCGGCATGCGCGCCAAATCCGCGATCACCGGTGCGCCGCTGATATCCTTGCCCAGTGCCAAGGGCAGCTTGCCCGGGTGGCGATGCCAGCTTTCATCACCGAACATTTCGGAAAGAAACACTGTCTCCCGCTTGGCATTGGGCATTTCAATGCCGATCACATTGCGCCCCGGCACGGTTGCGATGCGCACCGCAATCAGGCTCATGGACCGCGCGATATCGTCAGCCAGGCCAATCACGCGCGCGGATTTGGTGCCGGGCGCGGGTTCCAATTCATACAGAGTCACCACCGGGCCGGGGCGGATTTCCACGATGCGCCCGCGCACGCCGTAATCTTCCAACACGCTTTCCAAAAGCCGCGCATTGGCTTGGAGCGATTCCTCGGAAGGCCGGCCCACACGCTGCGTGGGGGCGGCGGTCAGCAGGTCAAGCGGCGGTAGCGCCCAGGCGCCATCTCCTAGATCAAGTGCGGGTTGCTGCGTCGGGCGGCGCGCGGGTTCGGCTGGTTTACGAGGACGCACTGGTGGGGCTTCGCGCCCTGCATCGGGCGCCTCAGGGCGGATCGGCATGGCCTCGGCCGCCGCATCGGCAGCGCGCAGCATGGGGCCCAAGGGGATTTCGGGTTCCTGGCGGCGGAACAGGCGGCCGGTGCGGGTTTTGAAGCGCGCACCAAGCCGCGCAAAAAAGCCGGGCTTCTTCGCTTCCGCTTCCTCAGCCGGGCGCAGCTTTTCTGCCCCCGCCCGCGCCGCATCCAGGGCGGCCTGGCTGGCGCCAAGCGCCGCGCGGCCAGCGCCGCGCCATTCGCCGAAGGTCAGGCCGCAGCCGATAAAGCCAGCGCCCACCGCACCGAAGACCAGCCCGGCCTTGGCCAGCAGCGCGCCATAGGGGCCAAAGCTGCCGGAAAGCCATGAAATAACGCTATCGGCCAAAAGCGGCCCAACTGCGCCGCCGGCGCCGGCCAGGCTTGGTGCTTCCGGCGGCAAGGGGGCCAGGCTCAGCGCCGCCGCGCCCAAGGGCAGGGCAAGGGCAAGGCCGATAAGGCGGAAGGGGATGAAGCCAAGGCCGCGCTGGGTTACCAGCCGAAAGGCCCAGGCGAGCAGCGCCAGCACGGGCAAGGCCGCCGCATAACCAACGCCCTGCAACAGAACATCCGCCACCACCGCCCCCGCCGGCCCGGCCAGATTGCTGACCGCGCGGGTGGTCGCCGTATTCAGTGAGGGGTCGGTGGGGTCGTAGCTGAGTAGCGCCGCGGCCAGCCCAAGTGCCGCAATTGCAGCCAGCAGGCCGCATAATTCCATCAGGCGCCGGCGCAACAGCGCGTGCAAATCGGCCGAGGCAAAGCGCCGCCTGACGGCGCCGGGTTCGGCGGAGGGCCTGGAATCGGCTGGGATAAAGAGGCGAGGCATCAAGGCGGTACTTCAGAGTGATTCAGAACATTAGGCTGGAAGCCGTTCTTTGCCCAGGGATTTTTACCGTTTGGCGACGCTTCGATTCAAGGCGACTCGTGACCGTTGCACTAGAGTCACGCTTTTGGCCCCTGCGGCACCCCCTTCGCCTTCCCAACCCGCTTCATGCCAAGATGCGGGCGCTTAAGGAAGGGGAGGGGCCTTATGCCCGACAACGGCGCCCAAAAGAAATCAAGCAGCTACCTGCTGGCGGTGGAGGATCAGGAATTCCTGCTCCGCGATGAAATGCGCCCTTTCCGCTTCGGCATGGAATACGCCAAGGCGGAATATGCGCTGCGCGATTGGGGTGTGCGGTCCACCGTGGTGGTGTTTGGCTCCGCCCGCACCCCGAGTGCCGAACAAGCCGCCGCACAGGCGAAAAAGGCGCGCGGCGCGGCAGAAAAGCGCGCCGCGCAAAAGGCGCTTGATCGGTCCCGGTTTTATGAAGATGCGCGCGCCTTCGCCCGTATTGTCTCCATGCGTGGCGGTGCCTTGGCCGCATCCGGCGCGCCGCGGGATAATGTGATCGCGACGGGCGGCGGCCCCGGGATCATGGAAGCGGCCAATCGCGGCGCATCCGAATGCGGTGCGCCTTCCATTGGTTTCAACATCACCCTGCCGCATGAACAGGCACCCAATCCCTGGTCCACGCCGGCGCTGACCTTTCGCTTCCATTACTTCGCCATGCGCAAGATGCATTTGGCCATGCGCGCCAATGCACTCGCGGTTTTCCCAGGCGGCTTCGGGACTTTTGATGAATTGTTCGAAGTGCTGACACTCACGCAATCAGAAAAAATGCGCCCGGTGCCGATTGTGCTGTTTGGGCGCGATTACTGGAACAAGGTGGTGAATTTTGCCGCCATGGTGGATGAAGGCATGATCAGTGAAGCGGATTTGAAGCTGTTTGAAATCGTGGACAATCCCGAAGAAGGCTGGGCGAGCCTGATCCGGCGCGGGCTATCGCCGGAAGCCCCCGCGCCCTTGAAGCTCAGCCTGCCGCCGGAGGCAGGCAGGAAGCGGCCACCAGCGCGAAAGCCGCGGCGCGGTGGCTGATGCGGTGCTTCTCGGCCGGGTCCATTTCGCCAAAGGTCTCAAGGCGACCATGCGGCACAAACATCGGGTCATAGCCAAAGCCATGCGCGCCGCGAGGCGGCCAGACCCAAACGCCCTCAGCCTTGCCTTCAAAGCCTTCCTCATGCCCATCGGGCCAGGCGAGCACGAGCGCGCAGGTGAACCAGGCCGCGCGGTCCGTGGCATGCTTGGCCAGGTCATGCACCTTGCCCATGGCCCAAGCATAATCCCGCCCACCTTCCGGGCGCATGGCCCAATCGGCGGTATAAACACCAGGCGCTCCATCCAAGGCCGCAACCGAAAAGCCTGAATCATCTGACAGGGCCGGCATCCCCGCCGCGCGCGCTGCCGCATGCGCTTTTATGCGCGCATTGCCGAGGAAGGTTGTTTCCGTCTCCTCAGGCTCAGGCAGGCCGAGCGCGCCGGCGCTGGTCACTTCAATGCCATGCGGCGCCAGCAATGCCGCCACTTCGCGGAGCTTCCCAGAATTGTGCGAGGCAATGACAATCTTCTCGCCGCGTTGCAGGCGCCGATGCGCCATCACTTATCCACCGCAAGCCGCTGCTTGGCGAAAAGCGCGGCCGTGCCTTCACGTGCATGGCCCATCAGCGCCTGCAAATCGGCTTCCGTGAAGGGCGCGCCTTCGGCGGTGCCTTGTATCTCAACAATCCCGCCGGACGCCGTGAGCACGAAATTCGCATCCGCATCGGCTTTGCTGTCCTCATCATAATCAAGGTCGAGCACGGGCATGCCCTGATAGATGCCGCAGGAAATCGCCGCCACCTGATCCTTCAAGGGATTGCGAGAGATGATGTTCATGCGCTTGCAATGTTCAAACGCCAGATGCAGCGCCACCCAGGCGCCGGTGATGGAAGCGCAGCGCGTGCCGCCATCGGCAGTCAGCACATCGCAATCCAACGTGATGGTCATTTCCCCCATCGCCTTCAAATCCGTCACGGCGCGCAAGCTGCGCCCGATCAGACGCTGGATTTCCTGCGTGCGGCCTGATTGCTTGCCGCGCGCCGCTTCGCGGTCCCCGCGCGTGTGGGTGGCGCGCGGCAGCATGCCATATTCCGCCGTGACCCAGCCCTGGCCCTGGCCGCGCAGGAAGGGCGGCACCTTGCCTTCGACACTGGCGGTGCAAAGCACCTCGGTCAGCCCCATGCGAATGACGCAGGAACCTTCCGCATGGCGGGCGACGCCTGGTTGGATGGAAACGGTGCGAAGCGCGCCGGGGGCGCGGCCTGATGGTCTTGTCATGGGCGCGCGGTTAGCACAGGCATCCCCGGCTTGCTAACCCGTTGACGCGCCCGGCCCAGGCCCCATACTCGCCCCATGACAAATCGGGACCAAAGCCCGTGACCCATACGCCCGCGAAGCTCATGCCGGGGCTGTACTCCGCCGCTGGGCTGGATAGCCGTTCGGCGCTGATCCTGCGCGAATTGGTGGAAACCTATGTCGCGACGGGGGAGCCTGTGGGGTCGCGCACCTTGTCGCGTCGGCTGCCTTTGGGCTTGTCCCCCGCCACGATCCGCAATGCCATGGCCGATTTGGAAGATGCGGGTCTGCTTTACGCGCCGCATACCTCGGCCGGGCGGCTGCCCACAGAACGCGGACTTCGGCTTTTCGTGGATGGGTTGCTGGAATTTGGCGCGCTTGGTGAGGAAGACCGGGATGCGATAGCGGCGCGCTGCGCGGCATCCGGCCGGTCCTTGGAGGAAACCCTGGCGGAAGCCGGGCTGATGCTCTCGGGCCTTGCGGGCGCGGCAGGGCTGGTGGTGGCGCCGAAAACGGAAAACCCGGTGCGCCATATTGAATTCGTGGCGCTTGGCCCGGGCAGGGCGCTGGTGGTGCTGGTGCATGAAGGCGGCCAGGTGGAAAACCGCGTCATCGAAGTGCCGGCCGGGTTGCCGCCTTCCGCGCTGACGCAGGCATCCAATTATCTGAATGCGCGCCTTGCCGGGCGGACCCTGGAAGAAACGCGCACACGGGTGGCCGAGGAAATCGCCGCTGATCGCACCACGCTTGATGAGCTGACACAGCAGGTGATCTCGGCCGGGCTTGCTACCTGGTCTGGCGGCGGTGGGTCGTTGATCCTGCGCGGCCAGTCGCGGCTTTTGCAGAACCTTGATCAGGCGGCTCAGGTACAGGAAATCCAGCGACTGTTTGAAAGGCTGGAAGCGCAGGAAACCATGTTGCGCCTGCTGGAATTGGCGCAACGCGGCGAAGGCGTGCAGATTTTCATTGGCGCAGAAAGCGGGCTGTTCGATAGCGCCGGGCTTTCCGTGGTGGTGGCACCTTTCCGCAATGGGCAGGAAAAGATCGTCGGCGCCATTGGCGTGATCGGGCCGACGCGCATCAATTACGGGCGCGTGATCCCGGTGGTGGATTACACCGCGCGCGTTATTGGCAGATTGCTCGGTTGAACAATCAGCGCGCTTGAAGGCGCGCTACGAGACAGGAAACCCCATGCGTATCACTTCCATCCGCCAAGGCGTGGTGCCGATCGCAAGCGCGATTGCCAATGCCTACATAGATTTTTCCAAGATGACGGCGAGTGTTGTTGCCATCACGGTGGAAGATGGCGCGGGCAAAAAGGCCACGGGCTATGGCTTTAATTCCAATGGCCGTTACGCGCAGCCAGGTTTGCTGGCGGAACGCTTCATCCCCCGCCTGGAAGCCACGACCGAGGCTGAATTGGCGCGTGGCGAAGGCGGGCTGAGCCCCGCCGGCGCCTGGGGTGCGATGATGCGCAATGAAAAGCCGGGCGGGCATGGCGATCGTTCGGTCGCGGTTGGTGTTTTGGATATGGCGCTTTGGGATGCGGCGGCGAAGCTGGAAGGCGTGCCGCTGTGGCGCTTGCTTGCGGGTCGCTTTCGCGGCGGTAAGGCGGATGACAGCGCCTGGGTCTATGCGGCCGGCGGCTATTACTACCCTGGCAAGGGCGTGGATGCTTTGGTTGAGGAAATGAAGCGCTACCTTGGTATGGGTTATACCACCGTGAAAATGAAAATCGGTGGTGCGCCGGGTACCACGGTCAAGGATGCGCTGGCCGAAGACATGGCGCGCATTGAAGCAGTGGTGAAGCTGCTCGGCGGTGATGGATCGCGCCTGGCCGTGGATGTGAATGGCCGCTTTGGTCTGCATGCGGCGTTGACCTATGGCGCGGCGCTGCAGCCCTTTGGGTTGCGCTGGTATGAAGAACCGCTCGACCCGCTGGATTATTCAACCCATGCGGCACTGGCTGAACAATATATGCCGCCGATTGCAACGGGTGAGAATCTGTTTTCCATGCTGGATGCGCGCAATCTGATCCGCCATGGCGGGCTCAGGCCTGATCGCGATATTCTGCAATTCGATCCGGCGCTTTCTTATGGCCTGGTTGAGTATCTCCGCACGCTTGACATGCTGGTGCGTCATGGCTGGTCGCCTAGGCGTTGCGTGCCGCATGGCGGGCATCAATTCGCGCTGAATATCGCGGTTGGCCTTGGGCTTGGCGGCAATGAAAGCTACCCGGAAGTTTTTGCGCCCTTTGGCGGTTTTGCCGATAGCACGCCTGTTGTGGATGGGCGGATCAAGATGCCCGATATTCCGGGGATTGGGTTTGAGGCGAAATCGGCGCTTTGGGCTGTGTTGAAGGATTTGTAATTCGGCTTCCCTCAGCTTTTGCGGATGACCACGAGGCTATTGTCCCCAAGCCCAAGATTTGGCCGTAACATGGTGACATAATCCACAATGTAGGGGGTTTTGCTGAAGAATTCCTTGTAGCGCAGAAGGTCGCTTGGGCTGACATCTTCGATCACATAAATGCCGTGATCCGCCAACCGATTGATCGAATGGGTGAAAAGGCAGCTACCCGCCTCAAACACGTGTAAGCCATCATCCAACATGAAATCGAAACCTGTCTCACCAACCTGCTGCCAGAAGGCAGCAATCGCCGTAGGATCACGCTGGTCAATGTAATAGGTCTTGATCCGTTCCTCGGTGAAAAGGATATCGCGGTCTATATCGGCGCCATAGATCATGGCATTGGGGAAATAATCCCGCCAGACGCGCAATGATGCGCCGGGCTTGCCATTCTCCTTCATTGAAGAAGCAAGATTTGGATTATTGGTTCCGAGCCCGCATTCGAAAACCTTCGTTACCCCATGCCGGCAATGTCCGAAAAGCCGTTCGTAGTGATCGGCATAGTTGTGCGATGGCCAGGGATAGGGATGGCCACTGGGCTTAAGCTCCCCCTTGTCTGAACCATATTGGTCACAAAGCGCACTCAAGACAGACCGGGCGTTCTTGCCGTGATGGATGGTCGTTCGAAAGCCCAGCCCGGCATTGAGCATATCGGTGAACTGACCAAGGGTCAGGGGTTGTGCTGCATTTTCCAAAGACTGCTTCCTTTGCGATCAGTATAGCGCGCTATTGATGCCCCGTCAGGGGGGCGTGTAGGGCACGCTTTCGGAATTCATGCAAAGCTTCCAAAAATCAGCTATAGCATTCATGGATCTGTGCTGGAAAGGCAACGTAATGCAAGACATCTTTCCCCTTTTGCTGGCGGCGGCGTTCTGGATCGCGACACATAATGGTTTCGCGGGCAGCGATATCCGCACACGGTTGGTGGGCAAGATCGGGGAGAATGGCTTTCGCATTTTCTATGCTGTGCTTTCCGTCCTCGCGCTGGTTATGCTCGCGCGCGCCTCAGGTGCGGCGGAGGCAATACCTCTTTGGACCGCGCCCGCCTGGCTTCGTCTGATGCTGGCCGTCATCATGTTGCCGGCCTTCCTGTTCTTCGCCGCGGGGTTTTTGCGCAACCCGACAGCGGTGGGCGGCGAAACCCTGGCTGGTCAGCAGGTGCGCGGCATCCAGCGCATCACGCGCCACCCCATGCTTTGGTCCTTCGCGCTTTGGGCCTTGGTGCATGTGATCGGCAATGGCGATGTGGCGAGCCTGATCTTTTTCGGCACCTTTGCCATCAGCGCCTTCCTTGGCATGCCTTCCATTGATCGCAAGCTTGCGGCACGCAGCCCGGAAGCGGCGGCGAAGCTGCGCGCGGAAACCTCCATCCTGCCCTTCGGCGCCATATTGGCCGGTCGTAATCGGCTGGTGCTGGGGGAAATCGGCTGGCTCGCCCCGGTGCTCGCGTTGATCGGCTGGGCAGTGGTGCTCCATTTCCATGCACGCTTCTTTGGCGTGCCGGCGCTGCTGCCCTTCTGATCCGCGCTTGCGTGCTGGGCACCACGGGGGGTATTTCGGCCAGCATAGGTTGAGGAGTTCTCTCGCATGCAAGCCGCCGCACTGCCGCGCCCCGTGATGCTGGTCATTCTGGATGGCTGGGGCTGGCGGGAGGAGTTTGCCGATAACGCCGTGCGCCAGGCCAAGACCCCAAGTTTTGATGCGCTTTGGGCGGCCTGCCCGCATGCTTTCCTGAAAACCTCCGGCCAGGATGTCGGTCTGCCGGTTGGGCAGATGGGCAATTCTGAGGTCGGGCACCTCAATATCGGCGCTGGGCGCGTGGTGATGCAGGATCTGCCGCGCATTGATGCCGCCATTGCCGATGGGTCCTTCGCGCAATTGCCGGCAATCACGGGGTTGATCGCGAAGCTGAAGGCCTCGGGCGGCACCTGCCATTTGATGGGCTTACTCTCCCCCGGTGGGGTGCATGCGCATCAGAACCAGGCGGTGGCTTTGGCGAAATTACTTTCAGGTGCGGGCATTCCTGTCGCTATTCACGGCTTCACCGATGGGCGGGATACGCTGCCGCGCGCGGCACCCGATTATCTGAAGCGCTTCGAAGCCGATCTTGCAGGTGTTGCGGGCGTGCGCATCGCCACCATCATCGGGCGCTATTTCGCGATGGATCGCGACAAGCGCTGGGATCGCGTGGCGCAAGCCTATCAAGCGATGGTGGAAGCCAAGGGCGCATCCGCCCCAACCGCTGTCGCCGCCATCTCAGCCGCCCATGCCGCCGACAAGACCGATGAATTCATCCCGGCCAGCGTGATTGGTGATTATGCCGGGATCAAGGATGGCGATGGTCTGCTCTGCTTCAATTTCCGCGCCGATCGCGCGCGGGAGATTCTGACCGCGCTGCTCGATCCCGGTTTTGATGGGTTTGCGCGCACCCGCCGGCCAAGTTTTGCCGCCGCTGTCGGCCTCACGGAATATAGCGATGCGCTGAACGTGCATCTCGCCACCGCCTTCGCGCCGCAATCCATGGTGGACAAGCTTGGCGAAGTCGTCGCGCGCGCCGGCCTCAAGCAGCTCCGCATGGCGGAGACGGAAAAATACCCGCATGTCACCTTCTTCCTGAATGGCGGCGAAGAAGCGATCTATCCCGGCGAAGAACGCATCATGGTGCCATCGCCCAAGGATGTCGCGACCTATGATCTGAAGCCGGAAATGTCGGCGCCTGAGCTGACCGACAAAGCCGTGGCGGCGATCAACAGCCGCGCCCATGATCTGATTGTACTGAATTTCGCCAATGCCGATATGGTGGGCCATACCGGTAGCCTTGCCGCCGCAATCCGCGCAGTTGAAGCGGTGGATGCTGGGCTTGGGCGTATTGTCGCCGCACTCAAGGATGTAGGCGGCTGCCTGCTGGTTACTGCCGATCACGGCAATGCCGAATTGATGAAAGACCCCGCGACAGGCGGGCCGCATACCGCACATACCACCAATGTGGTGCCGGTCATTCTGATGGGCGGCCCACAAGGGGCCACCATCAAGGACGGGCGGCTGGCGGATATTGCGCCGACATTGCTGGCTTTGCTTGGCCTGCCGCAACCCGCGGCCATGACAGGGCATTCCCTGCTTGGCTAAGGCGCGCGTCGCTTTCGCGCTTTTTCTGCTGGCCCTGCCCGGCCTTGCCCTTGCGCAGCCTTCGCGTGAGGCGCTGGAAGAAGCCCGCCGCGCCACCGCGACCAGCCGCGCCGCTTCTGAAGCCGCCGCACGGGAAGCCGAAGCGGCTGCGGCTGAAGAAAGTGGCCTCGCGCGCCAGCGCGTCGCCATGGCAGCGCGGGTGCAGGAAGCCGAACGCACCTTGGATGAGGCGCAGCAGCGCCAAGCCGCGGCGGCAGCAGCAGCGGCAAAGGCTTTTGCAGAAGCGGGCAACCGCGCCGCTGCCCTGGCGCCCATGATGCCGGCCATGCGGCGCTTGGCAATTTGGCCGGCGGAAACGCTGCTCGCCCAACCCGCAGCGCCGGATGAAGCGCTACGCGGGCTTTTGGTCTTGCAAGGCATGGCGCGCCAAATCCGCGCCGAGGCGGAGGATCTGCGCCTGGCCAATGCCGAAGCCGAACGCCGCGCGCGCATCGCCGCCGCAGAAGCAACCGTGGTCGCGGCAGCCGAGGCAGAGCTCCGCCAGGCAGCCACAGCCTTGGATGAGGAAATCACTGAGACCCGGCTGCGTGAACGTGAAGCCCGCGCAACCCAAAGGGCCGAAGCGCAGCGCGCGCAGGAAGCGCTCGCCCGTGCCAATGATCTCCAGGAAATGCTGACGGCGCTGGAACGCGAACAGGCGCGGCAGGCAGCCTTGGCAGCGGCGCGGGCGCGGCAGGAAGCGCGCCAACCGCGCCCGGCAACCCCGGTGGCGGCGGCCCAACCCGTATTGCCCTCATCGGCTGCGGTCCGCCCCACCCCTGTGCTTGGGCGCATCAGCATCGCCTTCGGCCAAAGGGTGGAGGCCGGGCTGGCCCGCGGGGTTACCTTCACGGCCGCAGCGGGGGCGCAGGTGGTCAGCCCTTGCACAGGGCGCGCGGTTTTCGCCGGCCCATTCCGGCGTTTTGGGCAGATTGTCATCCTGGAATGCGGCCCTGGGCTGCATCTGGTGCTGGCCGGGTTTGATCGCCTGGACACGGAAGCAGGGGGGGCGCTACTGGCTGGCGAAGCGCTGGGCCGGCTGGGTGCGGGGCCAGACGGGCGTGGCGCGCTATATATTGAGCTGCGCCGCAATGGGCAGGTGGTGGACCCAACACCCTGGCTTGGCGGGGCCGAATAGCCGCGCGCATGATTTTTCGGTGGCGAAAAGCATTCTGGAGTCGCGCAAAGCCCGATGAACGCCTATCTTGCGTGGGGGTTTGTCGGCTCAGGCCGAGTGATGAAAAGGATTGCGGCGCATGAAGCGCGGAATTTTGCGTTATGCGGGCATTGGCGCTGCCTTTGCCGCCGGCGTGGTGGTGGGCCCCATGGTCGCTGCCTGGGCGCAGGAAGGCAGCCGGGCGGAGACCTATCGGCTGCTCAACCTGTTCGGCGATGTGTTTGAACGGGTGCGCGCGGAATATGTGGAACCGGTGAATGACCGGGACGCGATCGAAAACGCGATCCAGGGCATGCTGTCCAGCCTTGACCCGCATTCATCCTATTTGAACCAGCGCAGCTTCCGGGACATGCAAACCCAGACCCGCGGCGAGTTCGGTGGGCTTGGCATCGAAGTCACGCAGGAAGGCGGCTATATCAAGGTCATCAGCCCGATTGACGAAACCCCCGCAGCGCGCGCCGGCATCCGGCCCGGGGATTTCATCACGCATCTGAATGGCACTTCCGTGCAGGGGCTGACGCTGCAGGAAGCCGTGGAACAGATGCGCGGCCAGCGCAACACGCAAATCAAGATCACCATTCGTCGCCAGGGCACGGAACGGCCGATTGAACTGACGCTGACGCGCGATGTCATCCGCCCGCAAGTTGTCCGCTTCCGCCTGGAAGAGGGTAATTTGGGTTATGTGCGCATCACATCCTTTAATGAACAGACGGAAGCCGGGCTGCGCCGTGCTTTGCAGCAATTGAAGCAACAGGCGCAGGGCGGGCTTAAGGGGCTGATCCTGGATTTGCGGAACAATCCGGGTGGGTTGCTGGATCAGGCGGTGCAGGTTTCCGATGATTTCCTGAACCAGGGAGAGATTGTCTCCACCCGCTCTCGCCGCCCGGAAGAGGCGCAGCGTTGGAATGCGAAGGCCGGCGATATCGCGGATGGGCTGCCGATTGTCGTGCTGATCAATAGCGGCAGCGCGAGTGCGAGTGAAATCGTTGCCGGCGCTTTGCAGGATCATCGCCGCGCTGTGGTGGTTGGCGTGAAATCCTTCGGCAAAGGCAGTGTGCAGACCGTGATGCCAATTCCAGGGAATGGCGCCATTCGGCTGACCACGGCGCGCTACTACACACCTTCGGGCCGCTCCATCCAGGGCACTGGAATTGAACCGGATATCGAAGTGCTGGCAACGCGGGAGGAAGCCCGCACCGGCCAGCAGCAGCGCGACCGGGAAGCGGATTTGCGCCGTTCGCTCAGGAATGACGGTCAGGCCGAAACCCGTGCGCCAATTCCACCGCCGCCGCTTAATCTGCCGGCGGGCCTGGTGGAGCGTGTGGTGCGCCAGCCCGCGGAAGGCGCCCCGGCCTTTGATCCGACCAAGCCGGAAACGGATCATCAACTTCAGCAGGCTTTAATGCTTTTGCGCGGCATGGCTTCGGCGCCACGCAGCGGGCAACGCTGAGGATGTGATGGCAGAAGGATTGCCGCGCCGGGTTTTCGCCGGCTGGCGCGGGCTTGGCCTGTTCTGGTTGCTGGTGCTTCTGCTGTTAGGCGGAACTGCGCTTTGGCTTGACCGCTTGGGCCCGCCCGAGCCGCGTGAGGAGACTGTGGCTGAGGCGCCGCAAGCGCCCGACGTTTCGGCACCAGCCCCGGCTGTGGCAGAACCGGCGACGCCGCCCGCGCCTGTGGCCGAAACCCCAGCCCCAGCCCCAGCCCCAGCCGCAGCAGCGCCCGAGCCTGTCCCAGCCCCAGTGCCCGCCCAGGCGGCAGTGCCAGCGCCAGCGGTGGTTGAGCCGCCGCCCCCGGCGGCCGAGGCATCAGCGCAAACCCCCGCGGCCCCGGCGCCGCCGCCGCTTGATGTGCCAGTCGTGGCGCCCGATTTCCCCGCCGCGCGGCCAATCCCCGCGCCTGATCCTGCCCTGCTGGAACAGGGGCGCTTTGGCGCGCTGCCGCGCGTGGGCGCTGATGGCCGCACCTCCATCCGCGCTTATGCGGGGCAATTTGACCGGCAGGATACGCGCCCGCGTGTGGGCATCATCGTGGCCGATATCGGCATTTCGAATGCGCAAACGGAAGACGCGATCCGCCGCCTGCCGCCTGCCGTGACCTTCGCCATTTCGCCCTATGCGCCGCGCGCGGCCCAGGTGGCGGAGCGGCTGCGCGCCAAGGGAGCTGAAACGCTGATCGGCCTGCCGCTGGAACCTGCCGGTTATCCGCTGAATGACCCTGGCAATCGCGCTTTGCTGACCGGGCGTTCCGCGCCGGAAAACATGGCCAATTTGGAATGGGTGCTATCGCGCTTTCCGGGCTATGTCGGTGCGATTGGCGTTGTGGGCGGCATGCGCGGAGAACGCTTTGCCGCCATGGAGCAAAGCTATTTGGCGCTACAGGAATCGCTCCGCAATCGTGGCCTGCTGTTTGTGGATGCCCGCCCGGGCGTTGCCGGGCCGGGCCGGGCCTGGGGCCGTTCAGTGGATGTGATCCTGGATGAACCTGCGACCCGAACCGAAATCGAACGGCGCCTTGGCGAGTTGGAAGCGATTGCGAAGGCGCGCGGTTCGGCACTTGGCTTGGCGCATGCCGCAACACCGGTGGTGGTGGATAGGTTGGTGGCCTGGGCGGCAGGGCTTGAACGGCGTGGTGTGGCGCTGGCGCCCATTTCGGTGCTGATCCGCCGCCCGCCGGAGGCAGGGGAAACCCGCACGCAATGATGCTACCCTATCGCGATAATGTCGGCGCGCTGCTGTTCAACACGGCGGGGCAAGTGCTGGTGGCACGGCGGGCCGATCTGCCCAATGCAGAAGGGGCGGCCGGCGGCTGGCAATTGCCGCAAGGCGGGATGGATGCGGGTGAGGATCCCGCCATCGCCGTGTTTCGCGAATTGGAGGAGGAAATCGGCACCGCCAAGGCCGAGATTCTGGCCGAACATCCGCGCTGGCTGTTCTACGATCTGCCTGTGGAGTTGCTCGGCAAGGCCTTGGGCGGCAAGTATCGCGGGCAAAGGCAGAAATGGTTCGCGCTGCGTTTCTTGGGTAGTGACGCGGATATTCGGCTTGATCTTGACCCGCATCCTGAATTTGACGCTTGGCGCTGGGCGCAGCTTGGCGAGTTGCCCGCGCTGGCGGTGGCTTTCAAACGCGCGATTTATGAGGATTTGGCGCAGGAATTCGCGCGGTTTGGGGCGTAAAGTTTAGGCGTTTCCCTGCGCTGCCCCTTATGCCCCAACCAGCCCGCGTTTGCGGAGCAACGCCTCCACCTGCGGCGGCCGCCCTCGGAAGGTCGTGTAAAGCTCCATGGGGTCTGTTGTGTCGCCGGCCTCAAAAATGCTTTTCAGCCGCGCGGCAAGGTCTGCGTCGAAGGGATTGCCCGCTTCCTCAAAAGCCTCAAACCCATCGGCATCCAGCACTTCGGCCCAAAGGTAGAAGTAATAGCCCGCCGCATAGCCATCGCCGGAAAACAAATGGCCGAAATGGATCGGACGGTGGCGCAGCGCCATGCCCTCAGGCATGCCGATCTCAGTCAGGAAGGCCGCTTCGAATTCTGCCAGACTCAGGTCTTCCGGCGCCTCATGCCGATGCAATGCCAGGTCAATCAAGGCGCAGGACAGGTATTCCACCATCGCGAAACCCTGCCCATCATTGCGCGCGGCCAGCACGTGGGCGAGCAGCGCCTCATCCAAGGCTTCGCCGGTTTCATGATGCCGCGCATGGGTTTGCAGTGTCTCCGGCAGGCTCAGCCAATTTTCCATGACCTGAGAGGGGAATTCGACAAAATCGCCAAGCACGGCGGTGCCGGATTGCGATGGATAGCGCGCGCGGCTCATCAGCCCATGCAGCGCATGGCCGAATTCGTGGAATAGCGTACGCGCCTCATCAAAAGAAAGCAGCGTTGGTGTCGCGCGGGCGAGGTTATTATTGTTGATGATGATGGGCGCGGTGCGACCGCTCAGCCCATCAGCCACGCGAAAACTGCTCATCCAGGCGCCGGACCGCTTACCGGGGCGGGCGTAATTATCCAGCAGCAATAGCCCAACATGATTGCCCGCCTCATCAAGCGCTTCAAAGCCGCGAACATCGGCATGGTAGCGCGGAATATCGGCGCGTTCTTCGAAGACAAGACCAAATAGCCGCCGCGCAGTATCAAAAACCGCGCGCAGCATGGCTTCCAATTCAAAATGCGGTTTCAGCGCGGCGCCATCGAAGTTGTGCTTTGCTTGCCGCGCGCGTTCCGCCCAATAGCGCCAATCCCAGGGCTCAATCGCGCCATGATGGCCGGCGGCGCGGGCGAATTCTTCAAGCTCGGCCTTTTCAATCGCGATACGACGCTTGGCGGGTTCCCAACAGGCGCGGAGCAAAGCCTCGGCGGCGTCGGGAGAACCCGCCATGGTGTCGCGCAGGCGGAAGGAAGCGAAATCAGCCTCCCCCAGCAATTGCGCGCGTTCGCGCCGCAGCATCAGGATGTCGCGCACCAGGGGCGCATTTTCGCGGCCTGCTGTCAGTGCGCCGCGCGCGGCAAAACCACGCCAGAGTTTTTCGCGCAAATCGCGCCTGGCGGAGAAAGTCAGGAAAGGTTCGGCGGAAGAACGCGAAAGGGTGAAGACATAGCCATCAAGGCCCGCCACAGCCGCCGCTTCCCGCGCGGCTTGCCGGGCGAAATCAGGAAGCCCATCCAGATCGGCATCGGTCAGCACCATGCGCCATTCATTCTCATCGGCCAGCACATTCTGCCCGAAGCTGGTGTGCAGCGTGGCAAGCCGCGTGGAGATTTCCGAAAGCCGCGCGCGTGCCTTGGGATCAAGCCCCGCGCCCGCGCGCGTCAGGCGCAGATAAAGCCGTTCCAGCAGGCGGCGCTGATCGGGGGCCAGCGCCAGCGTATCCCGCTGTTCATGTAGGCCAGAGACGCGGTGGAAAATCGCCGGATCAAGCGCGATCGCCATGCGATGCGCGGCGAGTTTTGGCGCGATGTCGCGTTCCACCTGTTGCAATGCGTCAGTCGCGTGGCTCGCCGCCAAGTTGAAAAAGGTGGCGCCGATGCGGCTGAGCAGCCTGCCGGCGCCTTCCAGTGCTTCGATGGTATTGGTGAAGCTTGGCGCGGCCGGGTTGGCGCCGATTTCCACGATTTCCGCGCGATGCGCTGCCATGGCGGCATCGAAGGCGGGCGGGAAATGGGGGGGCGCGATCGCCGCGAAGGGCGGCAAGCCAAAGGGGGTGGTCCAGGGCGTTAGCAGCGGGTTTTCGGTCATGAAGCAAGATTGGGGCGGCGGGGGCTGCGCGTCGAGGCCCCTTTGCTATTCTCCCGGCAAAGGGCTTGGGTTAGAAGCTTTCTTCTAAGGCCATAAGGCCAGGGAAAGTCACACAGTAATTCGGGGCGCGGTAGGCGCCTTGAAATGATTAGGGAGAATAACACCAATGATGCAACGGCGCGCGGCTTTTGGCTTGGCTTTGGCAGCGGGGCTTGCCCCCTATGTGGCGCGTGCGCAGGCATGGCGCCCGACGCGCCCGGTGCGCCTGGTGGTGCCCTTCGCCCCGGGTGGGTCCAACGATATCGTGGGGCGCATTGTCGCTGAGGCGGCGGGGAATATTCTGGGCCAGCCCGTGGTGGTGGAAAACCGCGCCGGCGCGGGCAGCGTGATTGGCGCGGAAAATGTCGCGCGGTCCCCGGCTGATGGCTATACGGTGCTGATCAATAGCGCGCATGCTTCGGTGCCGGCGCTTGTGGCGCGCGTTCCTTATGACACCATCAATGATTTCGTTGGTATCGCGGTCGCTGGGTTTTCGCCGCATGTGCTGGTTTCCAATCCGCGCACGCCAGTGACCACGGCCGCGGAACTGGTCACATTGCTACGCGCCAATCCTGGCAAGTTTAATTTCGCATCGGCCGGTATTGGCAGCGGCGTGCATTTGGCGGGCGAGATTTTCCGCGGCATCAGCGCCGCGCAATTTGAAATGGTGCATTATCGCGGCGGTGGGCCAGGTGTAGCGGCGCTGGTGAGTGGTGAAGCGCAATTTGGTACGCCCACCATGGCATCCTGCCTTGGCCAGGTGCGTGGTGGTGGCGTGCGCGCACTTGCCGTCGCATCAAGCCAACGCAGCCCGGCCTTGCCGAATGTGCCCAGCGCGACCGAAGCCGGCATTCCGGGCTTCATTTTTGAGGAATTCTTCCCAATGCTGGCCCCGGCCGGCACGCCGGCCCCGATTGTGGCCGCGCTGGGGGCGGCCTTCCAAACCGCCATTCAGCAAAGCGCGCCGCGTCTGAATGAATTGGCGGGCGTTGTGCCGCGCGCCGGCTATGAAACGCCGGATCAGGTGATGAATCTGGTGCGTGAAGGCGTGAAAACCTACACCGATGTGCTGCGCGCTGCGGGTGTGAAGCCGGAATAAGCGGCGCCTTTTGTGAGGAAACAGTACCATGCCAGATGCATTCATCTGCGCCGCCTTGCGCACCCCTATTGGTCGCTACGGCGGCAGCCTTTCTTCCGTGCGGCCGGATGATCTTGGCGCGGTGCCGCTGAAGGCGCTGATGGAACGCCACACATCTGTGGATTGGGCGGCGGTTGATGATGTGATTTTCGGCTGCGCCAATCAGGCGGGTGAGGATAATCGCAATGTCGCGCGCATGGCGCTGCTATTGGCCGGCCTGCCGCAAGCGATCCCTGGCAGTACGGTGAACCGGCTGTGCGGTTCTGGCATGGATGCGGTGGGCATTGCCGCGCGCGCCATCCGCGCGGGCGAAGCCGAATTGATGATCGCGGGCGGCGTTGAAAGCATGTCTCGCGCGCCTTTCGTGATGCCGAAGGCGGAAAGCGCCTTTTCGCGCAGCAATGCGATTTATGACACGACCATCGGCTGGCGTTTTGTGAACCCCGCCATGCATAAGCGCTACGGCACGGATTCTATGCCGGAGACAGCGGAGAACGTCGCTGCCGATCACAACATCGCGCGCGAGGATCAGGATGCCATGGCGCTCCGTTCCCAGGCACGCGCCGCTGCTGCGCAGAAGAATGGCCGGCTTGCCAAGGAAATCGTGGCGGTGACCATCCCGTCCCGGAAAGGGGATCCCGTGGTGGTGAGCGCTGATGAACATCCGCGCGAAACCTCCATGGAAGCGCTTGGCAAGTTGAAGCCGGTGGTGAAGCCGGATGGATCGGTGACCGCGGGGAATGCTTCGGGTGTCAATGACGGCGCCTGCGCGCTGATCATCGCGAGTGAGGCCGCGGCCAAGCGCCATGGGCTGACGCCGCTCGCGCGGTTTGTCGGTGTGGCGACGGCGGGTTGCGCGCCGCGCGTCATGGGCATTGGCCCGGTGCCGGCCACGCAGAAATTGTTTGCGCGGCTTGGCATGACGCAAGACCAGATGGATGTGATTGAATTGAATGAGGCCTTTGCGGCGCAGGGCCTGGCCGTGCTGCGCGGGCTTGGCATTGCCGATGATGATGCGCGGGTGAACCCGAATGGCGGCGCGATTGCGCTTGGTCATCCGCTTGGCATGAGTGGTGCGCGGCTGATCGCCACGGCTACGCATGAAATGCAGGAACGCAAGCTGAAGCGCGCTTTGGCCACCATGTGCATCGGCGTGGGGCAGGGCATTGCGACGGTGCTGGAAAGGGTTTGATTTACCCTTCCGCGCCATAAGGGCGCCATGGGGAAGCCCGGATTTTCGGCTTCCCTTTTTTTCTTGTTGAAGGATGCCGCCCGATGTTGCTGCGCGTTGTTGTTTTGGGTCTTGTGGTCTCAAACGCTGCCTTCGCGCAGCAAATGGTCCCGGCGCATAATGGTTCTTGCCCGTCAGGCTCAAGTCATGCCGGGTCTGGCTATTGCCGATCCTCCTCCGGCGCGGGGTTTGTCGCGGCGCAGAACGGATCCTGCCCTTCCGGCACCAGCCATGCGGGGGCGGGGTATTGCCGGACGGATGGGCGGGCTGAATATGTGCCAAGCCGCAATGGTTCCTGCCCTTCAGGCACCAGCCATGCCGGCGCGGGGTATTGCAAGGGGCGCTAAACCCGCAGCGAACAAGGAGGAAGCCATTCATGCAGGCCATCGGCAAGGCACTTGGCCAAAGCCTGGATCAGGCGACCTATGCGGGCTATCGCCTGGGGTTTGAGGCCGCGCGGGAAGAAGCGGCCTTGCTCGCGGAATTGGCCGGGCAGGGGGCGCTGGCCGCGCAGCTCCGCGCCATGCGGCCCTTGCCTGACAAGCATGAGAAACAGGCATGACGCCGCGCGAAGTGATTGAATGCCCTCATTGTGGGGAGGCGACCCAGGTGAACCGCCTGCCCCAAGGTGGCGCTTTTTGTTCATGCGCGGCGCAAAGGCCCTTGCCCTCAACCGGCGAAGCCGGGGATAAGGCCTTTCTCAAGTAACGGAATACGCCAATGATCTTGCCGAAAATGGCCTGCGGGCTTGCCGTGATGCGTCTTGGTGGCGTGGCGGCAGTAGGGTTTGCGGGGCTGGCGGGCCTTGGCGCGGTGGGGCTTGGCGCAGCCTATCTGCTGCGAAGCCGCATGAAGCAAAGCACGGATTGGGCGGAAGACCACCGCAAGCCCGTCCCTGGCCTGCCGCCCGATCCAGAATAAGGCCTGTTACAACCGCCAGCCGCTATGCATGGCGACAATGCCGCCCGATAGGTTGCGATAGGAAACGCGCTCCAACCCCGCGCGGCGCATCATGCCGGCGAGGGTTTCCTGGTCCGGGAACATGCGAATGCTCTCGGCCAGGTATTCATAGGAAGCGCGATCCTTCGCGACATACTCGCCAATGACGGGCAGCGCCTTGAAGGACCAGGCATCATAAAGCGCATCCAAGGCAGCGACCTCAAGTTTTGAGAATTCCAGGCAATGAAAGCGCCCACCTGGGCGGAGCACACGCCGCGCTTCGGCCAGTACCGCATCCTTATCGGTGCAATTGCGCAGGCCAAAGGCGATGGAAACACGTTCCACACTGCGATCAGGCAGCGGAATGCGTTCTGCATCCACGCACATGAAGGAAAGCCCGCTGACCAAGCCGCGTGACAGGGCACGCCCTTGCGCCACTTCCAGCATGGCAGGGTTCACATCCGTCAGGATCACCCGCCCCGCGCCGCGTTCCATGGCAAGGAAGGAGATATCTCCGGTGCCGCCCGCAAGGTCGAGCAGCGTGTCATGCGGCCCGGCGCCGATCGCATTGACGAAAATGCGCTTCCAGATGCGATGCACGCCAAGCGACATGAAATCATTCATCACATCATATTTCGGCGCGACGCTTTCAAACACGGCCCGCACCATGCCGGCCTTTTCGGCCTTGGGGATTTTGCGGTAACCGAAATCTGTCTCTGGGGCGGCGGTGTCGTTCATGGAACCATCATAGGCGCTGAGCCGCAGAAAGGGGAGGGGCAATGCCCGAATTGCCGGAAGTGGAAACCGTAATGCGCGGCCTTCAGGCTGTGCTGGAAGGTGAACGCATCGCCTGGGCCGAGACGCGCCGCGATGGCATGCGCTTTCCCTTTCCGCCGCGGCTTGCGGAAAGGCTGCGCGGGCGGCGGGTGATCAGCTTTCGCCGCCGGGCGAAATATATCCTGATGCGGCTGGAAGGGGGCGAAAGCCTGCTGATCCATCTTGGCATGTCAGGCCGTATGGTGGCGCGGCGGGAGGGTGCGGCGGTGGTGCCTCGGCAGGGTAAGCAGGGCGTCTTTTCTGACGCGCGCGGCCATAACGCCCCGCCTGAGGCGCATGAACACCTCGCCTTCGGTACGGAAGGCGGCTGGCATATCGGCTTTGTGGACCCGCGCCGCTTCGGCAGCGTGGATCTGGTGGCGACGGATGCCGAGGACCAACACAAGCTATTGGCTGGCCTTGGCCCGGAACCGCTTGGGCCGGAAATTACCCCTGCCTGGCTTTCCGCGGCGCTGGCGGGCAAGCGCACCCCGATCAAGTCAGCACTTTTGGATCAGCGGGTAATCGCCGGGCTAGGCAATATCTATGTCTGTGAGGCGCTGTACCGCGCCGGCATCTCGCCCCGCCGTTCCGCCCATACGGTGGCGGGGGCGCGGGCTGCGCGGCTGGCGCCCGCCATCAAAGCTGTGTTGCAGGAGGCGATTGCCGCTGGCGGGTCTAGTCTGCGCGATTACGTCCGCGCCGATGGCGAGATCGGGCGCTTTCAGGAGAATTTCGCCGTCTATGGACGGGAAGGGGAAGCCTGCCCTGGCTGTCCGGGCAAGGCGGAGTGCCCGGGGATCAAGCGCATTGTGCAATCCGGCCGTTCGAGCTTTTTCTGCCCGGCGCGGCAGCGCTGAGCCTTTCCGAAGGGGTGCGCAAGTCAGCGCAAGAAGCGGATGGTCTGTCCACGCTGTCTGGGGCAGATTTCCACCCATGACACGTTTCCGTTGCGTCCCCATGGACCCCGATGCTGCCCAGCGTTTTCGCACTTCCGGTCGTGATGATCGCGGGGGGGCGGTTCAGACCCGTCAGGTGGATGGGCCTGGCTACCCCTGCCGGGCCTGCCTGCGCCTGGGCCAGCCGGGTGAGGCCATGCTTTTGGCATCCTGGGATTTGCCCCTACCGCAGGGGCCATATTGGACACCTTCGCCGGTGTTTCTGCATGCGCATGATTGCGGCGTGGCAGCGCTTGAAGATGCTCTGCCCGAGACAGTGCTGGTCAATAGCATCATCAGCCTGCGCCACTACGATGGAGCGGGGATGTGCCTTTACGATCTTGGCGTTGTTGTGCCGGGGGAGGAGGCCGAGGCAGCGCTGCGTGCGCGGATCGGCGACCCGCGCGTGGCCTATGTCAATATCCACACCGCGCGGCCGGGATGCTGGCTGACGCGGGTTGAGAAAATCTGAGCGCCAGGCGCTGTCCCGCGCTGGGCAGTTTTCTTCAGGGCTGTGCTATGGCCTTATGCACAACAACAGATGAAGGAGAACCGCCATGGCGCCTGAAATGATCCTGGTTGAAACCCACGGCAAAACCGGGCTGATCCGGCTGAACCGCCCTCAGGCGCTGAATGCGCTCTGTGATCAATTGATGATCGAACTCGGCAGCGCGCTGCGCGCTTTTGATAAGGACCCGGCGATTGCCGCCATTATCATCACCGGCAGCGAAAAGGCCTTCGCGGCGGGTGCCGACATCAAGGAAATGAAGGATCGCAATTTCCCCGGCGTCTATTTCAATGATTTTATCGGCGCCAATTGGGAAACCGTGCTGGAAATCCAGAAACCCGTGATCGCCGCCGTATCCGGCTTCGCCCTTGGTGGTGGCTGCGAATTGGCGATGATGTGTGACCTTATCATCGCGGCTGATACGGCGAAATTCGGCCAGCCGGAAATCAATCTGGGCATTATTCCCGGTGCGGGCGGCACGCAGCGGCTCACGCGCGCCATCGGCAAATCCAAGGCCATGGAAATGGTGCTGACCGGGCGGATGATGAATGCCGAGGAAGCGGAGCGCGCCAATCTGGTCTGCCGCGTGGTGCCGGCGGCTGAATTGCTCGCGGAAGCGCTGAAGATTGGTGAGAAGATCGCTTCCCTTTCCGGGCCTTCGGTCGCCATGGCGAAGGAAGCTGTGAATGCCGCCTTTGAAAGCAGCCTGACGGAAGGTGTGCGCACGGAACGGCGCCTGTTCCTTTCCCTGTTTGCGACGGCGGATCAGAAGGAAGGCATGTCGGCTTTTGCGGAAAAGCGGAAGGCGGCTTTCACGAATCGGTAAACGCGGCTGCCCCCTGTTTCGCTTACGCGCGGCAGGGGGCAGAACCTTTGGTTGAATTAAATTAAATCATATTTTATCTGGAGTTTTATTTCGTAAATATAAATATAAAAATCTTGTTGAAAAACAAAACTTTTAAAATTTTCTTCAGAAATATTTATTTTATCTAAAAAATCCCTGGAAAAATTCCTTAATCTGTCTTAGTCTTCGGTTAACCAAACGGAGACCGGAGCGATGAGCGCATCCACCATCACCCTTCCAGAAATCGAAGCCAAGGCGGCTGAGGTTTTTGCCTTCCCGCAGCGCCCGCAGGATCGGCTACGCATCGCGCTGCATAAGCTGGATGAAGCGCTGCGCGCCCAGGCGCGCGCTACCTCCGATTTCCGCTCTGCCATGGGTGAATTGAAGTCCAAGGTCGGCGGCATGCAGGACGGGATGGCTGCCTATCGTGATGCTTTGGACCGCACCGCGACCGAAATTGATCGCGCGGTGAAGAAGGCCAAGGAATTGCAAGAAACCGCCCAGCGCATGGTGCCGCAGGGCTGAAGCGACAAAGGGCGGGCTCATCACCCGCCCATACTTCTTACCGCTTCACGCTATCCCAGACCCAGCCGCGCTTGGCGTGATCCGCCTTTTGCCAGGCTTCAATCTGGTCCTTCAGGCGCATCGTCAGCGCGATATCATCCAGACCTTCCAGCATTGCGTCACGCTTGCGCGCATCAATGCTGAAAGGGATTTCCTTGCCCTCTGGCGTAATCACCACCTGGCGCACCAGATCAATCGCGGTGTGGCGGGCGCCTTGGCTTGCTTCAGTTTCAGCGGCGATTTGCTTCACCACTTCCTCGGGCAGGGCAATCGGCAGCAGGCCGTTCTGGAAGCAGTTATTGTGAAAAATATCGCCGAAGCTTGGTGCAATCACACAGCGAATGCCCGCCCCCATCAGCGCCCAAACCGCGCCTTCGCGCGATGATCCGCAGCCGAAATTGGCACCTGCCAGCAGAATGGGCGCTTCGCGATAAGGCGCCTTGTTCAGCACAAAATCCGGATTTTCCGAACCATCCGGCAGGAAGCGCAAATTCTCGAAAGCGTAAGGTCCAAGCCCGGTGCGCCCGGTACCAACCAGGCGCTGGATGCGAATGATCAGATCCGTATCCACATTGGCGCGCATCAAGGGCGCGGCAGGGCCAGCGAGTTTGGTGAATTTTTCCATGATACCTGCCCCCTTACGCTGCGAATTGCCGCACATCGGCGATGGCGCCGGCGAGCGCCGCCGCCGCCGCCATGGCCGGAGATGCCAGATGCGTCCGCGCCCCTGGCCCCTGACGGCCGACGAAATTGCGGTTTGAGGTGGAAACGCAGCGCGCGCCAGGCGGCACGGCTTCTCCATTCGCGGCGACACATAACGCGCAACCAGGTTCTCGCCATTCAAAGCCGGCAGCGGTGAAGGCAGCGTCCAGCCCTTCGGCTTCGGCTTCACGCTTCACACGTTCAGAACCAGGCACGACCCAAGCCGTGACATGCGGCGCCACTTTCCGCCCGCGCAGCACCGCGGCAGCAGCGCGCAAATCCTCGATGCGCGAATTGGTGCAGGAACCGATGAAGACCCAATCAATCTTCGTGCCCGCAATCGGCTGGCCGGGCTTCAGGCCCATATAGGCCAAGGCTGCTTCATAAGCGGCACGGCGGATCGGGTCTGGCGTTGAGGCAGGGTCCGGCACGTGGCCCGTGACGGGCAGCACCTGTTCCGGGCTGGTGCCCCAGGTGATTTGCGGGGCGATATCCGTCATTGAAATCATCAGATCGGAATCGAAGACCGCATCGGCATCACTTGGCAGGCTGCGCCAATGGGCAATAGCCGCATCCCAGGCCGCTCCCTTGGGCGCGAAGCGCCGGCCTGCGAGCCATTCGTAAGTCACATCATCGGGGGCTACCATGCCCATCTTGGCGCCCATTTCGATGGAAAGATTGCAAAGCGTCAGTCGCCCTTCTACCGAAAGCGCGCGCACCGCCGAACCGGCATATTCCACCGCGTAACCTGTGCCAGCACCGGTACCGAAACGGCCAATGGCATGCAGGATCATGTCCTTCGGCGTGACACCTGCTGGTGCCGCGCCTTCAAAGCGAATGCGCATGCGCTTTGGTTTTTTCTGCGGCAGGGTTTGTGTGGCCAGCACATGGCGCAATTCTGATGCGCCAATGCCAAAGGCCAAGGCGCCAAGCCCGCCATTGGTGCAGGTATGGCTATCGCCGCACACCACGGTGGTTCCGGGCAGCACAATGCCAAGCTCTGGCCCCATCACATGCACAATGCCATTGCCATCCTGGCCAAGATCAAAAAGCCGGACACCAGTTTCCGCGGCGCGCTTGCGTAAACCTGCGATCAGCTCACCACCTTTCGGGAAGCTTTCGGAAGTGCGCCCCGGCGATGTCGCCACCGCGTGATCAGGTGTAGCGAAAGCAAGTTCCGGGTGCGGCACAGCATAGCCCGCTTCCCCCACTTCGCGCAGCGCCCGCCCGCCCGAGAGATCATGCAGCAGCACGCGGTCGCAATGCAGCAGCGACCAGCCGGAACCAAGATCCGCGATCACATGCGGGTCCCAAATCTTGTCAAACAGCGTCGCCGGCATGTTCATTCCCCTAATGCTTGACGGCGGCACCACTGGCGCCGCACCGTCAGACCCTATCACGCCGCGCCAAAGATGCGCGGTCAAGCTGGGGAGGGATAACATGGCGCGGATCACGCGGCGCGGGCTTGCAGGCTTGGGATTGGCCGCGCCTTTGCTGGCGCGGCGGGCTTGGGCGCAGGGCAGTTATCCGGATCGGCCTGTGCGCATGATTGTGCCCTATAGCGCGGGTGGTGTGGCGGATACGATTGCGCGCATTATTCAGCCGAAAGTGGCGGAACATCTCGGCCAATCCTTCATCATCGAAAACCGCACTGGCGCATCGGGTTCCATCGGCGCCATGGCGGTCGCGCAAAGCCCTGCTGATGGCCATACATTTTTGTTCGAAGGCGCCACCTTCGCCACCCTGCCTTTGGTCAGCCGAAGCCTGCCGATAGACTATACTGCGGCCTTCATCCCTGTCGTACAGGTGACAACCCAGCCCTATATGCTTGGCGTGCGCGCGGGCTTTCCGGCGCGTGATCTGGCGGGGTTTGTGGCCGAAGCCAAGCGCCGCCCGGGCGAGATAACCTATGGCACGCCAGGTGTTGCGCATATCGGCCATTTCATGGGCGAATTGCTGCAATTAATGGCCGGCATCAAGCTGGAACACATCCCCTATCGTGGTGGTGCCGATGTGGCGCGCGAATTGGCGGGCGGGCGGCTGGATGCGGGCATCATTTCCTTTTCAAGCCTGAGGCCCGCGGTGGAACGCGGCACGACTTTGCTGGTGAGCACCGCCGCCGAACGGCAAGCCAGCCTTCGCCAAATTCCTGTGATTGCTGAGACCTATCCCGGCTATGATCTGGTATCCTGGACGGGATGTTTCGCGCCCGCCGGCACGCCGGAAGCAGCGCAGAATCGCTTTGTCGCGGCCATTCATCACGCGCTGAAGGACCCGGCCATTCAGGCGCGGCTGGAAGCGACCGGGGCGGACCCGGTGATATCCTCCCCCGCCGCCTATCAGGCCGTGATTGCCAAGGACCGCGAAGTGGCGCGGCGCATTGTGGCCGCGACCGGGCTTTCGATATCCTGAGCATTTTCAAGCCAAGTGGAATCACTTGGCGGCTCGGAAAATGCGATCGAATAATGATTTAGAGCGTGCCCCGTGAACGAAGGTGAACGGGGACGGTCTAAATGGGCTGGACAGGCAGGGCCTGAAGGCGGAAGCTTTCGCCCAAGGAAACGAACCGGAGCCGCCACATGGCCGATAACAGCAAGATGCGACTGCATTGGTCGCCACGCTCACCTTTTGTGCACAAAGTGATGATCGCCGCGCATGAATTGGGCCTGGCGGATCAGATTGAAACGACGCGCACGCGCGTTGCGACCAATCAGGTGCATAAGGGGCTGCTGAGCGACAACCCGCTTGGCAAAATTCCAACACTGCTTCTGGCCGATGGCACGATCTTGTATGATTCGGTGGTGATCTGCGAATACCTGGACAGCATCGCCGCCAAGCCGAAGCTATTCCCGCCCTCAGGCCCCGCGCGCTTCAAGGCGCTGCGCCGCCATGCGCTTGGCAATGGCTATTTGGATATGCTGCTGACCTGGCGCAATGAAGCCTCTCGCGCTGCGCCGAATCCGGGCATGATTGAAGGGTCTGAATTGAAGCACGCGGCCACGATAAAGGCGCTTGAGGCCGAGGCACCGGCGCTGGCTCAGGATGATTTCGGCATTGGCCATATCGCGATAGCCTGCGCGCTTTGCTACCTCGATTTCCGCTTTGATACGCTGCAATGGCGCCAGGGCGCACCGGCGCTGACCGCATGGCATGCGGCGGCGGTCGCGCGGCCTTCCTTCCTGGCGACGCCGGTGGTGGATGATTGATCCCATGCGCCGTATGACGCCCGTGTTTGATGCAGTCTTGCGCTACAAAATCGGAGGCTAAATCATGAAACTCTCCCGCAGAAGCGCGCTTGGCCTGATGGCGGCCCTGCCCATGCCGGCACTTGCTCAAGCATTTCCGGATCAGCCGATAAGGCTGATTGTGCCGTTCCCGCCTGGTGGACCTGCGGATATCATTGGGCGGCTGATTTCGCGCGTCATGGGCGACAAGCTCGGCAAGCCGGTGATTGTGGAAAATCGCTCCGGCGGTGGTGGCTTGGTTGGCATTGAAGCGGTGGCGCGGTCGCGGCCTGATGGGTTGACCATCGGTCTTGCGAGCAGCGGTGTTTTGACCGTGCAGCCGCATCTGACGCAGCAAATGCCCTTTGATGCTTTGCGCGATCTGGCGCCGATCGGCATGGTGATTTCCGTGCCGCAAATCCTGACCGTGAACCCGAACCTGCCGGTGCGCGATTTGCGCGAATTCATCGCCCGCGCCAAGGCTGAACCGGGCAAGCTTTCTTATGGCTCGGCTGGGATTGGGTCTTCTTTGCATATGTCCATGGAATTGCTGAAGCAACTGAGTGGCATTGATGTGGTGCATGTGCCCTATCGCGGTGCGGCGCCGGCGGTGACCGATGCGGTGGCCGGGCGTATTGAAATTCTGATGGCCGATGTGCCGGCCATTCTCTCGCAAATTCGTGGCGGCACGCTGCGCCCGCTTGGCATCAGCGCGCCGCAGAGGCTGGATATTCTGCCGGATTTGCCAACCCTGGTCGAAGCCGGCCTGCCGAATATGATTTGCGATACCAGCTATGGGCTGGTTGCACCTGCCGGCACGCCGCCCGAACGCATCACCTTGCTCCGTAACGCCATGGTGGCCGCAATTAACGACCCCGAAACGCGCCAGGCCTTCGCCGCGCAAGGTGGTACGCTTGTTGGCAGTACGCCCGATGAATTCACCCAAGCCATTCGTGAAGGCAGCGCGCGCTGGGGCCAGGTGGTCCGCGCCGGCAATATCAAATTGGAGTAGCCAATGAACCCCTTTCCCGATCTGCAAGCCTTCAAAGTCAGCATCACTGATCACGTCGCTACGGTGATGATCGCGCGCCCGCCCGTGAATGCGCAAAACAGCGCCTTTCGCGATGAAATCACGCGCATCTTCGATACTTTCCACGAAATGCCTGAAGTGCGGGCGATTGTGCTGACTGGTGAGGGGCGGAATTTCTCGGCCGGTGCGGATTTGAAGGATCGGCCGGATGTGACGCGGCAAGGCGCCTTCCCGCGCCATAACCGCCTGGTGCGCGCAGGTTTTGATTGCGTGATGGAATGCGGCAAGCCGGTGATTGCCGCGGTGAATGGTGCGGCGATTGGCGCGGGCTGCGTGCTGGCCTTGGTCTGCGATATCATCGTGGTTGCCGAAGACAGCTTCATGTCCATGACGGAGGTTGAGGTTGGGCTCGCTGGTGGCGTGCGCCATGTGCTGCGCCATTTTGGGCAATCCAATGCGCGGTTGATGCTCTATGCCGCGCGGCGTTTTTATGGGCCGGACCTTTATCGCATGAATGTCGCTTCCGCCTGTGTGCCGCAGGATCAATTGCTGGCAACGGCGCAGGGCATGGCGACGGAGATTGCGTCCAAGGTGCCGCTTGCGGTGGAAGCGGCCAAGCGCGGCTTTACGCTAACCGAATATCTGCCGCTGTCAGAAGGTTACCGCTACGAACAGACGCAAACCGCGGCGCTGTCGCGCACGGAAGATACGCGCGAAGCGCAGCGGGCATTCGCAGAAAAGCGCAAGCCAATCTTCAAGGGGCGGTGACGCTGCCCTTCACACAGGCTTGCGCGCCGCTTCATCCATCAGGTTCTGTTCGCGGCGCGCTTCTTCCCGCGCTGCCTCCTCCGCGCGGTTTTCGCGGAGCTTTTCAACCACGCGTTCGGCAGCGCGCGCATCAGCCAGCATTTGCCGCTGCCGATCCGTGGCGCGCCGCGCGCTTGCTTCCGCGTCTTGGGCGGCAGCGCGATCATGCAGCGCTTTCTGGATGAAGGCGCCGAGATTCGGGTTCAACCCTTCTGAGCTTTCCTGGCGGAGCGCCCGGTCAGCCGCAGCCGTGGCCTGCCGTGCGGATTCCTCTGCGGCCAGCCTTTCGGCCAAGGCGCGCCTTTCCGCCTGGGCTTCCAGGCGGCGGAGCTTTTGCAGGGTTGCCAGCGGGTCTTTGGCCATGGCGGCTTAGGTAACGCCTGCCGCGCAGCCTTCCAAGCGATTTCTGCTGCCATTCGACGGCTTGGCCCGCTTGGGGCATGATTGCTCTCATCCGCGCAGGAGAGGACCATGACCCGCCACACACTTTTCGTTCGCCTTGCCGAGACGCTCTATCGCATCGAACGCCCCTGGGGCGATGTGCCGATGGGGGCGGGTTCGCCTTCCGATGTGGCGTGCGATGCGGAAGGCAATGTCTATTGCCAGTTGCGCCAAGACCCTTACGTGGGTGCTGCGGGTCCTGCCGTCGTGGTGTTGTCCCCAGACGGCAAGCGCATCGCCGCCTGGGGTGGGGAAGAAGTGGCGGATGGACATATGCTTTCCGTCCATCCCGATGGGCGCGTTTTTGTGGTGGATCGCGACGCGCAGGAAATCATCATCTTCGATCGCCACGGCAAAAGGCTCGGCGGGCTTGGCAAGCGGCACCGTCCAGGTGAGCCCTTCAACGCGCCCTGCGATGTCGCCTTCGGGCCGGATGGGTCAATTTATGTGGCGGATGGCTATGGCGCTTCGGTTGTGCATCGCTTTAGCGCGGATGGCACGCCGATGGGCCATTGGGGGCGGCCTGGTTCGGGGCCTGGCGAGTTCTCCACGCCGCATTCCGTTTGGGTGCTGTCCGATGGCCGCGTGACAGTGGCAGACCGCGAAAACAATCGTGTGCAGGTTTTTACCAGTGATGGTGAATGGCTGACCGAATGGACAGATCATCACAAGCCCATGTCGGTGCATGGCGGGCCGGGGGGAACGCTTTACGTTACGGATCAGGTGCCGCGGCTTTCGCTATTGGCGCAGGATGGCACGCTGATTGGGCGCTGCCGCCCGGTGTTGAATGGCGCGCATGGCATGTGGCTGTCGCCGGATGGCAGCATATTCTTGTCGGAACAAAACCCGCCGCGGCTCACGCGGCTTGTGCCAGTGGCGGGCTGAGGGGGAAACCATGCTGGAACATGTCGGCGGCATTGACCATTGTGTCGTGCTGGTCAGGGATTTGGACAAGGCGGCTGAGACCTTTGCGCGTGCCGGCTTCACCGTGGCGCCGCGCGGCGTGCATTCCGCCCATATGGGCACCGGCAATAATTGCGTGATGCTTGAGAAGGACTACTTCGAAATTCTAGGTGTGCTGACGCCCACAGACGCCAATGCCAAATGGCGCGCCGTGCTGGAAACCCGCGAAGGCATGACCGCGATTGCCATGCGCGCGCATGATGCCGAAAAAGGCGCGGCAGAGGTTGCGGCGCGCGGCATTCCGACCATGCCGGTGATGCGCTTTGGCAGGCCCGTTGACATGCCAGACGGCTCGCGCACGGAAACGCGCTTCAATACGTTTCATTTGGTTGATCCAGTGGCGCCGGGTTTGCGGATTTTCGCCTGCCAGCATCTCACACCTGGTGCCACTTGGGTGCCCGGCAGCATGACGCATGCGAATACCGCAAAAGGCCTGACCGGCATTGAGGTTCTGGCCGCTGACCCTGCTTCGGTCGCCGCTTCCATCGCCAAATTGCTGGACAGCGCACCGGAGGTGATCAGCGATGGCGTGATGCGTGTGGCCACCAGCGCCGCACCGATCATTGTATTGAACCGCGCGGCGCTTGCCGCACGTTATGGCGCGCTTGATCTGGCCGGGCTGCCCGATGCCGGGCCGGTGACGCTTGGCATCACGGTTGCCGATCTGACGGCGGCGCAAGCCTGCCTCACCAAAGCAGGGCTGCCCTTCAGCGCGATCCCGGGCGGCGGCATTGCCGTGGCGCCGGCGGCAGCGCATGGGGTGATCCTAGCATTCCGCGCGGCTTAGGGTGGTGCTGTGCCGTCTAAAGAAACATTGCAGCGTATAGTCCTGGTGCTGCTGGTAATCACGGCGCTGTTGCAGGTGCTGCGCGCGCTGTTTTGAAAAGGAAGTCCGTGATGCGCGTTGGGGTAATTGGGTTGGGCAGCATGGGCATGGGCGCGGCGCTCAGCCTATTGCGCGCGGGGGTGGAGGTGACGGGGTGCGATCCCCGAGCCTCAGCGCGTGAAGAATTTATCGCTGCCGGCGGGGCTGCCGTTGCGAAGGCGAGCGATTTGCCAACGGGGATGGAAGCGCTGGTGGTGCTGGTGGTGAATGCCGCGCAAACCGAAGCCGCTATTTTCGGGCCTGAGGGTGCGGCACCACGCATGGCGAAAGGCGGTGTGATTATCTCCTCCGCCACCATGGCGCCGGATGCTGCGCGCGCTTTGGCCGCGAAGGCCGATGCTGCGGGGCTGCTTTATCTGGATGCGCCGGTCTCGGGTGGCGCGATCAAGGCCCGTGCGGGTGAAATGACGGTGATGGGTGCCGGCAGCGAAGCCGCCTTCGCCAAGGCCGCGCCTGTGCTGGATGCCATCGCCACCAAAGTCTGGCGCCTGGGTGCCGAGATCGGAATCGGCGCCACGGTGAAGGTTGTTCATCAATTGCTGGCCGGTGTGCATATCGCCGCCGCAGCCGAGGCGATGGCGCTTGGCATTCGCGCCGGCGCTGATCCGCAAGCGCTTTATGATGTGGTGACAAGTGCCGCGGGCAATTCCTGGATGTTTGAAAACCGCATGGCGCGCGTGTTGACCGGCGATGACGCGCCGCGCAGCGCGGTCGATATTTTCGTCAAGGACCTTGGCCTGGTGAATGACATGGCGCGTGGCCTGAATTTTCCGGTACCCTTGGCCGCGCAAGCGCAGCAGCTTTTCACCGCGGCGCGTGCGATGGGCCAGGGCGGCGCCGATGATGGTTTTGTCATCCGCGTTTGGCAGGCGCTGACGGGGATTGAGTTGCCGGGGGATGAGAAAAAGGGCTGAGGCGCGTTTCATCCCGGCGGCAGATGCACCGCGAGCCAGAGCGTTTCGACTGCGGGATCAGTCCAGGCGACGCGATGGCGGCACTGCGCGGGCAATAGCGCCCAATCGCCGGGCTTCAGTTCGCGCGTTGTGCCATCAGCGAATTCCAGCTTTGCGCCACCCGCGACAAGCAGCACAAATTCAGGCCAGGCTTGTTCATACCAAGCGCCATTGCTGACAGCGCGGGAGGCGATTCGTTCCACGCGCGCCCCGCCAGCGCGCGCCAATTCCATGAAGCTTTCAGCGCCGGCAGAAGGCGCGGCACCTTCCTGCAACGACCCAAAGCGCGGCGCGGTCACGCCGCCAGCACCGCCTCAACCGCCGCCGATACCGCGAAAAGATGCTGATCCGCGCCATGCGCACCGGTCAACATCAGCCCGACCGGTGCCTCCCCCAGCGCATTACAAGGCAGGCTGATCGAGCATCGATCGAGGAAATTTCCAACACTGGTATTGCGCAGCAGCATCATATTGATGCGGTTATACTCCTTCTCACCCTCCACCTCAGCAATGGCTGGCGGGATAAGCGGGCAGGTCGGGCAGATCAGCGCATCAAACGGCGCGGTGCGCGGCGCGACACTCGTTATGATGCGCGCGCGTGCATTGACCAGGTCCACATAATCGGCGGCCGACATGCCTTCCCCACGCCGGATGCGCTTCAGGATGCGCGGGTCATAGCCATCAGCCTTTTCCGCGATGAGGCGGCGATGCCAGGCCAAGGCTTCACTCGCAGGGAAACCGCCGGCGGCGGTCACTTGGGGAAGCTCGGCCAATTCCGGTAGATCAACTTCAATGATGCGGGCACCTGCGAGTGCAAGCTTGCGCAGCGCTTTTTCGAAAGCGGCGGCGACATGGCCATCCATGCTATCGGTCAAATAGGTGCCGCGCGGCAGGCCGAAGGTCAGGCTTTGCATCGGCGGCGGGGCAGGGGGTGTGGGTGCTTCTTCGCCCGCCATGAAGCCATCAATCAGCGCACAATCCGCAACTGTCCGCGCCAAAGGCCCAGCGGAATCAAGCGAAGGTGATAACGGCAGAATGCCCGTGATCGGCACACGCCGCGCGGTGGGTTTCCAACCGACAACGCCGCAAAGTGCTGCCGGAATGCGGCAGGAACCGCCGGTATCCGTACCAAGCCCGACAAAGCCCATGCCATCCGCCACCGCCACACCCGCGCCGGAAGAAGAACCACCTGGCAAGCGGCCCGTCGCGCGATCCCAAGGACTTTTCGGCGTGCCGTAATGCGGATTTACACCAAGGCCGGAAAAGGCGAATTCCACCATATTGGTGCGCCCAATCACAACAAAGCCAGCACGACGCAGGCGCTGCACCGTGGGCGCATCCACCTTCGCCGGTGCGCTGCCCTTCAACACGACAGAACCGGAGCGGGATGTGATGCCCGCCTCGTCATACAAATCCTTCACGCTGATCGGAATGCCAGCATAAGGGCTCGGTGCGCGCCCCGCCTTGCGCAGCGTATCCATCGCGGTGGCTGTCGCGCGGGCTGCCTCATGATGCACCACCATGAAAGCGCGGCTGCCCTCACCAGCAGGATCAGCAATGCGCGCCAAGGCTTCTTCAACCAAGGCGGCTGAGGTGGTGCGCCCGGCGCCGAGCGCGGCAGCGGCTTCAAAAACGGTTTTGGGCATCAGTAGATATCCGGCTCCGGCGTGGGTTGCTGGCCTTCCAGGAAAGCGAGATCGCATCCCTCATCGGCCTGGGTCACATTATCCAAATATAGCGATGTCCAGCCCCGCGCATAGCGGCGCACGGGCGGCGTCCAGGCAGCGCGGCGGCGTTCCATTTCCGCCTCATCCACCAGCAAATCCAGTTTGCGATTTGCGACATCAAGGCGGATTAAGTCACCATTTTGTACGAAGGCGAGCGGCCCGCCCACATGGCTTTCCGGCGCCACATGCAGCACACAAGTGCCATAGGATGTGCCGGACATGCGCGCATCGGAAATGCGAACCATATCGCGCACGCCCTGCTGTAACATCTTTTTGGGTAGTGGCAGCATGCCCCATTCCGGCATACCTGGCCCACCCTGCGGTCCCGCCTGCTTCAGGACCAAAACGGAGTCAGGTGTCACCGGCAGATCAGGATCATCCAGGCGCTTTTTCAGATCAGCGTAATCTTCAAACACCACCGCTGGGCCGGTGTGGTTGAGTAAGCGCGGTTCGGCGGCTGAGGTTTTGATGACCGCACCGCGTGGCGCGAGGGAGCCCTTCAGAACCGCAAGTCCGCCTTCCGCCTGCAAGGGGCGATCTAAAGGTAGGATCACTTCCTCATCAAAAATCTCGGCGCCAGCGATGTTCTCACCAAGCGTATGCCCCGTGACAGTGCGCGCGGAAAGGTCAAGGTAATCACGGATGCGATGGAACAGTGCCTGCGCGCCGCCGGCATAGAAGAAATCCTCCATCAGCTTTTCCCCAGCATTGGGGCGAAGGTTCGCGACTAGCGGCACGCGACGCGACAGCGCATCGAAGCGTTCCAAATCAAGCGGCACGCCGGCGCGGCGCGCGATGGCGATCAGATGTGGAATGGCATTGGTGGAACCGCCAAAAGCCATGGTGGCGGTCACCGCATTGTCTATGCTGGCCTGGGTAATGATGGATTTCGGCGTCAAATCTTCCCAGACCATTTCCACAATGCGTTTGCCGGTTTCGGTCGCCATGCGCGGATGCGCGGAATC
>CALRPR020000033.1:0-35248 GCA_943370125.1 Allobosea thiooxidans
CAGGGCAAGGATTGGAGCCCCCAGTACCAGGACCAGCGCGGCCACCACGCGGTCGAGCAGAGCCTTACCCCAAAGCGCGTACATGCGAAGCCTCCTTCCCCGGCGCCTCTGCGCGCAGGCCAAGCCCCAGCGCCAAGCCAAGCGTGAGCCAGGCCATGCGATTGCCAAGATCGGTTGAGACCTGAAGCGTCACCGCCATGGGCAGGCAGAGCATCAGGATGCGCGCCACCCGCCAGGAAGGCGCGGTCCGGCCAAGCCGCCAGACCACCCAGGCCGCCCCGCCAAAGGCAATCAGCCAAAGCGTGAAGCCGGGCAGGCCTGCTTCGGCCAGTGCTTCAAGCGCCAGGTTATGGGGGTGCCGCCCGCGCCATTCACCAAACCCCGCCGCCAGGCTGAAGCCGCCTGTGCCCAGGCCAAAGGGCATGGTCTGACCCGCCAAATCCATGGCCGCACCCCAAAGCGGCAAGCGGCCGGAGCTTTCCAACGTATTGGGCGCAAAGAAACGTTCCAGAGCGCGGGCGTGCTGAGTTACCTCGGTTCCCATGAATAGGGCCGCGCCACCGGCCAGGCAGAGCAGCCCAAGCAGCCAAAGGACCGCCTGCCCGCGCCTTTCTTGCCTGAGCAGCAGCAGCGGCGGACCGCATGCCAGGGAAAGCGCAAGCGCGACCAGTGCCGCCCGCCCACCGGGCAGCAAAGCGCCAAGCGCCAAAGCCAAGGTGGCGCCCAGCCAAAAAAACCATGGCACAGCACCACGCGCTTCAGCCCAATGCAAAGCCGCGAGCGCCGCCGCCATGGCAATGGCGAGCCCTGTCACCTGATAGGCAATACGCCATTTTTCGGGATCGGCATCGGGCGGGCCGCCCAGCGCGACACTCCCTTGTGCGAGATTATTGGCAAGGCTGAGCGCAACTGCAGCGCCAGCCCCAAGTACCCCGGCACAAAAGCCGCGGAGCGCCGTGTCATCCCCGGCCACCACCAAGCCGGCGAACAGCATAATCGGCCCAAGCAGGGTGATTTCCGGCAATTTGGCGGCAAGCACAGCGCCCGAAGCACTCCAGCAGCCAGCGAACACCAGCCAGAGCCAAAGCACGCCAATCGCGGCAAGCGGCAGGCCAATTTCCGGCGCCACCACCCAGCGCCGCGTGATAGCGCAAAGCGCCAGCAAGGGCAGCGCCAGGGCAGCGCTGAAGATCGTAAAATCAATGGGTAAAGCGCCAATCAGGGGGATGGATTTCAGCGCGCCAGCAAGATGGAGCAAGGCGGCAGAAAGCCCCGCCAGCCAGGCCAGCGCATCATGGGGCGGCACGGCTTGCCTGCCATCAGCCCGCACCTTCAATCCCCCTGCATGGCCGGGCTGCGCGTGACCAGCGCGGCATCACGAAAGGCGATACGCGTCAGCAAGACGCCCGCTGCTGCCATGAAGACCGCGAAAGGTACCACCAGCAGCCAAAGCCCAAGCAACAGTGGCCGATTAGGGCGGGACGCACGGGCTTCGACCATGGGGGCGGCGATCAGCCGTGCGGCCACAGCCTCATCCGCCGCCACCACCAGCCCGGCACGCTGCTGCTGCGCCAGAAGATCGTAAAGGCTATTGCGGAGGAAGATATCGCTTTCGCCGGAAAGCCGCACTTCCAACGCCGCGACCCGCCGAGCAGCTTGGTCCGCCAGGTCAGCGCGTACCTTGGCCTCAGCAAAACGGTGCAGGCTGATCAGACTTTGCAGCGCCAGCGCCGGGTCGCCATGGGTTACTTCAAGGCTCCAAGTAATGGCGCCAAGGTTCTGAGTTACTGATACATAGCGCTCCATCCAGACCAATACATCATCGGCATCGAGCGCCCGATTTAGCCCAAGCAAAACACGCAGCCCCCAAAGAGGTGAGGCTTGGCGTGCGCGTTCCATATCCTGCAGCAGGGGGGGTTCCGTGGTCAGCATCCGCGCAGCCTCGGGCGAGCGCAGCGCGGCCAGATAAATGGCGAAGTTACCTCCCGGGCGCGTATCCAACCCCTGCCCCAAGCTCAGCGGATGTGTCGATAGCAGGGACGATATGGCGAAGGCCGTGGTTTCCGCCGGCGCCACCTGGGCGCGCGCCACATGGCCGCGCGGCCAAAGCAGGATCGCCGCCGCGCCCCCCACCCAAAGCAGCAGCAGGATCAGCGCCAACCTGACACTCCAAGCCCATAGCCCCATCAGCAGCAGCGGCAGCGGCATCAGCATCCACCCATTTTGGGTAGGGCGATATCAGTAAAAATCCGCCCGATTGGGCGATTGGCGCGGAGTTCCAGCACAGGCGCGGGCTCCACCCGCCCATAGGCCGGGCTTTCCCAGCCGCGAATCAATTCCAGGCTAAAGGGCGCATCAGCGTTGATCGAGATGCGCGCCTTGGCACTTTCAACGCCATCCGGAATGCGCCGCCAATCCCCCGGGCAAAGCCGCCAGCGCAGCGCAAGGCGCTGGAAATCGCCCCCGACGCGGTCTTCCACGCGCCAGAGGCGACCGCGGTATTCAATACGCCGCGCATGGCGATTGCCGCGCCAATCGCGGGTTTTCGCACCATCCGGAATGGCACGGCAGCGCGGCCAGTGGCCAAACAAAAAGGGGCCAAGCCGCGGCATGGGTTCGGCATCATCAAAGGTGATCAGATTATGCCCGGCCCCGCCGGCCAGCATGCTTTGCCACCAATCAAGGCCAGGCGGCGGCAGATAGGCGCCGCTGCCGCCATCGCGCAGCAAGTTCTCATTGCCATCCCACAGGTCGAAATGCAGCAAATCCGCCTGACCCGGCCGGAAGCGAAGCGGCACACCGGTGCGCAGCACGCCGCGCGCGCCCCCTGCGCCACTGAGGCCGAACCAGCCGGCGGTCCGCCAATGCGCCGCTTGAGGTGCCGGGGCGGCAGGGGTGGCAGCAAGGCCAAGGACGCGACAGCCCGCATCATCGGGCAGCCCAGCATTTTCGCCGAGAAACAGCCGCGCAGCGCGTTCCAGGCTGGCGCGCGCATCCTGCCCGCCAGCGCCGGAAAGATCGGCAAAGGCAGAATCATCGCAAGGCCCGATGCGCGGCAAAGCGCCATTTGGCGCCATGACACGGCCAAGCCATTGGGTCGCCGCCGCTGCCCGGGCGTTGAAGGGCGCGGCAAAGCCGGGCGCGCCATGGCGCCGGCGGAACCATTCGGCAATCGCCAGCACATCCAGCATCAACCGGTGATAGGCGGGCGAGGCTTGGGCAAAGGCGCCACAGGGCGAAACCAGCCGCGCGACCGCGCGTGAGAGCGCCCGCGCGCCGGCGCGTTGGTCCCGCACCCGGCCCAGCAGCAGGCCGCACACGAATAGCCCCGCCGCTTCGCTGATGGGGTGGTTATTGTCCTGCGCTGCGCCATAAGCGCGCGTGGCGCGGATGCGCTGCGCGTGCAGGGCGAGCAATTCACGCGCGCCCGGGCTCAGCCCGCGATCAGCGTCAAGCAACGCAAGGGCCAGGCTAATGCCCATGGCGCGCAGCGCCGCTTCCTGCGCACAGGCCCAGCCTGGGCCGCGAAAGGGCGGGTTGGCGGTGGCCCAATCGGCCAAAAGCGCCTCGGCCTGGTTCAGATGAGTACCTTCAGGGTCGCGCTGCGCCGCAAGCGCCAGGGTGAGCAAGGGGGCGAGGCGATGGGCTTCCCAGAGCTGGCGGATGTCGCTGCCGCCGCGGGTCAGCACATCCAGCGCATGAGCTTCTGGGTTGAAGGGGCCGTGCCAGTCACACTGGATGCCTAACAAAGCCTGGGCGTTAGGCAGGAAGGGGCCGCACGGCGTGGGTAGGGCAGGCAAGGCGCGGTGCGCCACACCCAAGCCAAGGCGCAGACGATGCCACGCGAATAACGCCACCGGGCGCGGGCCGAGCCGCCAAGCCGCATCAGCACGCAGCCACCAGCCATGCCGGCCGGGAAGGTTGGCTTCAGGGTGATGGGTTTCGCCAAGAACCGTATCACCGGGCAAGGCACTCTCCTAAGGTGATTTAGGTCGTTGAAAAGCAATCTATGGTTGTGTTAAGGAAAAATCAACAGTCTTTTTAGGTGTATTCAATGTTACGTTTCGCCCAAATGGAAAAGCCATTCAAGGCGTCAGTAATGCGCCTTAGTACCCTGATTTTTGGGCTTTTATTCGCCATAACACCCGCCGCCGCGCAGCCCGGCGCGCAATTCCTGGCCCCGCCGAGCCTTCCCCCAAGCCTGCCGGGCGGCGCCAATCTGCCGAACCTCCCGCCCGGTGCGCAGCGCGAGATCCTCGCCCGAGTCCTGGAAGCCGCCATCGCCCAGCCCACTGCACCCTCGGCCCTCGCACCGCAAGCAGCCCTCTCCGCCCCGCGACCAGCACCGAACCTTTCCAGCATCGAAGCCTTCTTCGCCGAAAGGCTGGAACAGACCGAACTCCGCCAATTTGGCTATGACACCTTCCGCGGCGGCGCCGCACCGCCGCCGAGCTTTGGCGCCCTGCCAGGTTCCTATATTTTGGGTCCAGGAGATGAGGTGGTGGTGGCGCTGCGTGGCCGCGCGCGGCAAACGCTCTCGGTCAGGATCGGGCGGGATGGCATGCTGCTGCTGCCCGAATTGCCGCCCATCCCGGCTGCCGGGCGCAGCCTTGCTGATCTGCGTGCCGATATGGAAGCCCGCGCGGCGCGCGAGCTTGGCGGTTCGGAAGTGTTCCTTTCCATCGGCCAGATCCGCCAGATCAGCGTTTTCGTAGGCGGCGAGGTAATGCGCCCCGGCTTTCAAACCCTGACCGCGCTCGCGAGTGTTTTGGACGCCTTGGCGGCGGCTGAGGGGGTGCGGCGGAGCGGATCACTCCGCGCCATCAGGATTGAGGGGCCGGCGGGGTCGCGGCAGGTGGATCTCTACCCGCTGCTGGCCGATGCGCCGGGGGAGGCTGACCTGACGCTGCGGGAGGGTGAGCGCATTCTGGTGCCCCCGCTGGGTGGTGTGGTGGCGATTGCCGGCGATGTCGCCCGGCCCGGGATTTATGAATTGCCGGCGCGGCAGGCCTTTATGCCGCTGACAGACGCGCTGGTGCTGGCCGGCGGGCCGCTACGCCCCAGTGGCAATCGGCTTTTGGTGCAGCAAAGCGACGCTCAAGGGCGGCGCAGTTTCGCGGAGCTTGGGCTCAATGCCAGCCTCAGGCGCGGCGATGCGCTGCTGGTGCGGCCAGGGGCGGATGTGACGGCGAACACTGTCCGACTTTCCGGGCATGTGGCGATGCCGATCACCCGTGCGGCTGGCGGGCGGCAGGGGCTTTCGGTGCGCGGCCTGATTGCGGATCATCGGCAATTGGGGCCTGACCCCTATACGCGCTTCGCTGTGGTGCTGCGCCCGGATCAGCGGAGCGGCCAGCGCCATTTGCTACCCTTCGATCTGGCGCGGAGTTTGGAAGGACGCGGCGGGCCGGCCTTGCGCGATGGGGATGAGGTGATTGTCTTCGCCCGCGCCGATATCCAATGGCTTTCAAGCAGCGCAATCCAGCGCGCCTTGCGCGGCGAGGCAACCGCGATGCAGGGCGGGGAATGCGTGGCGCTGACGCAGATTGCCCAGGCCGCGCAGGCATCCCCTGCCCGCTTCGCCCATGCGCGCGCCACCGGCTTTCCCGAAATGGGCGAGGCGCGCTGCCCGCGCATTTTTCAGGAAGTGCCAGAATTGGCGGCCTTCCTGCTGGATCACGCCGCCTTGATGACAGGCGAGGTGAGGGCGCCTGGCTTGTACCCCATGCTGGAAAATACGCCCTTGGTCGATGCGCTTTCGATCGCGGGGGGTGCGACGGCGCTGGGCAATGCAAGCGCGCCGGATGTGGCGCGTGACGTGCCAAACCCCGCGCTGACCGGCCAGGTGACGCGCGTCAGCCTTGGCGGTGGGGCGAGGCTTGTGTCTCCGCGTCAGAGCCTGCGCATCCCACGCCGAGAAGATGCTTTGGATACCGGGCCGGTGCTGCTGCTTGGCGAATTCCGCAACCCCGGCAGCTATGAATTGCGCCGTGGGGAGCGGCTTTCGGAAGTGATCGCGCGCGCCGGCGGGCTGACGCCAGAGGCCTTCCCCTATGGCGCGGTCTTCACACGCGAAAGCGTGCGCCAGCGCCAACAAGAAGGCTTTGCCCGCACCGCGCGGGATCTGGAAAGCAGCCTGGTGCAATTGGCCTCAGGCCAGGCTTTGCCCGGTTCACGCGGTGGCACGGCAGATGTTGGAGGAGCTATGAGGGCCGGGCGCGAATTGGCCGCCACCTTGCGGGAAGCGCGCGCCGCCGGGCGCGTGGTGGTGGAAGCCAATCCGGTGATCCTGCTGGCGCGGCCCGATTTGGATATATTGATGGAACCCGGCGATGTGATTGCCATGCCAAAGCGCCCGCAGGATGTGACGGTGGTGGGCGCGGTGCTCAACCCGGGCAGCCTGCCCTTCCGCCAGGGTTGGCGCGCGGCGGAATATATCCAGGCCTCGGGCGGGGCGCAGCGCTTTGCCGATTCGTCGCGCGTTTTCGTGGTGATGCCCAATGGCGAAGCCGCGCCGGCAGGACAGGGTTTTCTGGAAAGCGGCGGGCCGCCCTTGGCGCCAGGAAGCCTGGTGATGCTGCCGCAAGACCCGGCACCGTTTGAGACCTGGGGATATATTCGCGACATGACGCAGATATTGGGGCAGCTCACGATTTCATCCGCGGCGCTGGCAGTGATTGCGCGAGAGGCGCGGCGTAATTAGCGGGCGGGGTAGCCCTAATCCTGCCGTGATGCCGCAAGACCAGGGGCTTGCGGGCGCGGTCCGGGCGCCGCAAGCTTGCTGGCATAATCGGGAAACGGACAGAAAAATGACCTTCACCTCAACGCGCCGCGCGATGCTCACGGCCCTTGCCGCAACGCCAATATTGTCCCAGCCGCTGCGCGCACAGGCCGCCTTCCCCGATAAGCCCATTCGCCTGATCGTGCCCTTCGCACCGGGTGGGAATTCGGACCTGACAGCGCGCGCCTGCGCGCCGGCCATGTCGGCGAAGCTTGGCCAGCCTGTGGTCGTGGAAAATCGCGCAGGGGCGGGCGGCAGTGTCGCCGCGCAGCAGGTCGCGCGGGTACGGGCAGATGGCTATACGATTCTGCTCGGGTCGAATGGGCCGCTGACGATCAATCCTTCGGTGCAGACCAATCTTGGCTATGACCCGCTGCGCGACTTCATGCCGATTGGGCTTTTCGTGCGCACACCGATGGTAATTGCCGTGCATCGCAGCCTGCCGGTGCAGTCGGTGGCGGAACTGGTGGCGTATTCAAAGGCCAATCCCGGCAAGCTCGGCTTCGGTTCGTCTGGCATTGCCAGCACGGCGCATCTTTCACTTGAGATGTTCAATGCGGCGACTGGGGCCGGCATTACCCATATCCCCTATGGCAGCGGTGGGGCGCTGACGCCTGATCTTGTCTCCGGCACCTTATCCGGCGCCATTACTGAAATTTCGACGGCGCTGCCGTTGCACCGCGAAGGCGCGGTGCGGATTTTGGCGGTAGCGGCGGCGGATCGGCTGCCGCAAGCACCCGAATTGCCAACCGCGACCGAGGCCGGCGTTGCCGGTTATCAGGCCGCGGCCTTTGTCGGCATAGTCGCGCCAACCGGCCTGCCCGATAATGTCGCGAAGGCGCTTGGCGAGGCTGTTGCCGCCGCCGTCGCCGACCCTGCGGTGCGGTCGCGGCTGGAAGGCATGGGCAGCCTGATGGCCAGCGCGACGGAGGCAACCCCGCCAGGCTTTGCTGCCTTTCTGCAGCGCGAGACGGCATGGACCCGCGCGGCGGCCGAACGTGCTGGGCTGCGGCAGGGGTGAGGGTGGCTGATTACAAATCCACCTTGATATTCGCCCGCTTGATGACATCGCGCCATTTGTCGCGTTCCGCTTCCAGCCGCCTGTCGCCATCAGCGGGCGATGAGCCCACATAATCAAAACCCATTTCTTCAAAGCGCTTCATCACATCTGGCTGGCGCGCGGCGGCGATGGCTACTTCATGCAGGCGTTGTATAGCGCGATCGGGCGTCGCTTTCGGCGCCACCAGCATAGCCCAGGTATAGACATCGTAATCCCTCAGGCGTGGGTCACTTTCCGCCATGGTCGGCACGTTTGGTAATTGCGGAATGCGTTGCTGCACCATGGTGGCCAAGGGCCGCACCGTGCCGGCAGCGATCTGGCCGGAAGCGCCGGGTACATCGGCAAAGACCATATCCACTTCGCCTGCAAGCAGCGCAGTAATCGCCGGGCCACTGCCGCGATAGGCAACATGCGTCAGGTCCACGCCCATCATCAATTTGTAGAGTTCGCCACCCAAATGGAGCGGCGTGCCGCTGCCCGCTGATCCGTAATTCAGCCTATTGCCACGCTCCCGCGTCCAGGCATGAAAGCCTGCGATGTCCTTGGCCGGGCTATCGGCGCGCACAATCAGAACATAGGGCGATGTGGAAATCAGGCTGATGACACGCAGCTGCGCCACGGGATCGTAAGGCATGGGGTCAGCCGTGAGCGGCGCCGTGAGGAAGGAGATCGAGCCCATCAGAATCGTATGCCCATCCGGGCGCGCCTGCACTACGGCGCGCGTGCCAATCGTAGCCCCTGCCCCGGCGCGGTTTTCGACCGTCACCGGCTGGCCGAGCAATTCCCCCATTTTCGGCGCCAGCAGCCGCGCGGCGATATCGGGCGTGCCGCCAGGCGCGAAGGGGACGATCATATTCACCGCGCGATCAGGAAATGTGCCTTGCGCGTAGGCCGCGGGGGCGAGCGCGCTGGCACCGGCCAGGGCAAGCGCATGACGGCGGGACAAGGTAAGGGGCATCGGCGTTTCCTTTCTGGTTGCGATTAGTTTGCCAAATACTGGTGTAAGTTGGAAGTTCTATTGGCTGCGCAGCCCATTCGCCGGCACCTCACGCGGCAATAAATGCGCGCGCCAGAACAGCGCAATCGCAAGCGTGCACAAGGCGCCAAAGCCAGCGTAAAGCGCTCCGGCATCGGCGAAGCCTATCTCACCAACCAAAGGCCCGGCCATCATCAGCCCAACCGGCAGGCCGTAGACCGCCAGCATGCGCAGCCCCATCACGCGCCCTCGAAAATCCTGTAGCGTGATCCTCAGCAGCAGCACCGCCAGCGGCACCATGCAAAAGCTTTGCACAAACCCCGCCAAAGCCAGCACCACGCCGCCCAGCACCGGGTCCGTCAGGCGCGCAAAAACCAGCAATAGCAAGAACCAGGACAGTGATGCGGCCAGCATGGTGCGCGCGGGGGGCAGGCCCCCTCCCCGCGCGCTGATGAAAAGTGAGCCCAGCATCGCGCCACCCGCAAAACTCGCGGACAGATAACCAAGCCCGGTGCGATCCAGCCCGTAAACATCGCGCGCCACATGCGGCAGCAACCCGCCACTGATCGGATAGGCCGCGAAATTAGCAAGGCAGGCCAGCAGGAGCGCCGCCAGCACAGGCGGTGTTGAGCGCGCATAGGCAATGCCATCACCAAGATCGGCCCAGGGCGTTTTCATCGCCACACCTTGGGCGGCGCGGGTTGGTGGTTCATCCACCTGCAAGGTCAGCACAAAGGCGCAAAGGTATATCGCCGTCACCGCCATATAGGCCGGACCAATGCCAAGAAACGCGACCAACCCCGCGCCGGTCAGCGCACCGATCACGCGGGCGCTATCGGCGCTCATGCGTTCAATCCCCATCGCGCCCATCAACAGCGGGGCGGGCATGCCGGCCGCAATCAGCGCATTGCGCATGCCCATATCGGAAGGCCGCACCAAGCCGCTCAGGAACGCCACGCCACAAACCAGCCAGGGGGAAAGCAGCCCCGCCATGGCGCAAAGCGTCAGCACCGCCGCCAGCACCGCATACCAGGCACGCATGGCGGACAGCACGCGCCGATGCCCGACCCTATCGCCCATCACGCCAAACATCGGGGAAAGCAGCGTACCGATCAGCAGCAAGGACCCGAATATGGCAAGCCAGGTGACCGATCCCGTTTCGGTCAGCACATACCAGCCCAGGATCAGCGTCTCCATCTCAAATGCCCAGGAGGTGGCAAGATCAGCCGGCCATTGAAACCGAAAGCCGCGCTGCCCGAAGGGCGCAAGAACGCCGGTGGCGCGGAGCTTCCCGCCTGCCATTGAGTTTCCCCCTTGCCGCGCTGATCGGGCGGCCTTGGCCCATGATGCCCGAACCAGGGGCGCGCGCCAGGGGGCGGGCTGATTTCATTCACGCGGTTTTCGGGTTAGGCTTGCTGCCATGATTGCTGGTCGCAAAATCCTGCTAATCGTCTCTGGCTCCGTCGCCGCCTATAAGGTGCTGGAATTCACGCGGCTTGCGCGCAGGGCGGGGGCTTCTGTCACCGCCATCCTGACCGCGGGCGGGGCGCGCTTTGTCACCAAGGAAGCGCTTGCCGCCATTACCGGCCAGGCAGTGCATGATGATCTTTGGGCGGCTGAGGCCGAGATTGGCCATATCCGCCTGGCGCGCCAGCCCGATCTGGTGCTGGTGGCGCCCGCTTCGGCTGATTTGCTCGCGAAAATCACGCATGGGCTGGCGGATGATTTGGCAACCTGCGTGCTGCTCGCGACCCGCGCGCCGATCATGGTCGCACCTGCGATGAACCCCGCCATGTGGGAAAACCCGGCGACGCAGGCGAATATCGCAACGCTGCGGGCGCGCGGCATTATGATCGCCGGGCCGGAAGTGGGCGCCATGGCGGAACCGGAATCGGGTCCTGGCCGGTTGATTGAACCGGCGGCATTGCTTGAGGCGGTGGAAGCCGCGCTGACGCCCACCGCGCAGCCGCTGCAAGGCCGCCATGTGCTGGTGACGAGCGGTCCGACGCATGAACCAATTGACCCCGTGCGCTACATCGCCAATCGCAGCAGCGGCAAGCAGGGCCACGCCATCGCCGCAGCGCTTGCAGCACTTGGGGCGCGGGTTACGTTGGTCTCCGGCCCCGTGGCGCAGCCGGACCCGAAGGGTGTGACCGTACGGCGCGTGGAATCTGCGCGCGATATGTTGGCGGCGTGCGAAGCCGCGCTGCCCGCCGATGTCGCCATTTGCGCGGCGGCCGTTGCGGATTGGCGAAGTGCCGCGGCCGCGGATCAGAAAATGAAAAAAATCGCAGGCGAAGTGCCGCCGCCGATCGCCCTGGCGCTCAACCCCGATATTCTGGCGACACTTTCCGCCGCCGGGCCACAGCGGCCGAAGCTGGTGGTGGGTTTCGCGGCGGAGACCGAAAAGCTGGAAGAACATGCGCGGGCCAAGCGCCGCAAGAAGGGCTGCGATTGGATCGTGGCCAATGATGTCTCGGGCGATGTGATGGGGGGCGCGGAGAATACCGTGTTGCTGATCACGCCCAAAGGCACGGAAGCCTGGCCACGCATGAAAAAGGAAGACGTCGCGGCGAAGCTTGCCGCACGCATTGCAGAGGCTTTGGCATGACCCCGGAAATTGCTGTGATACGCCTGCCCCATGGCGCGGATTTGCCGCTGCCAAGCTATGCGACGGAGGGTGCGGCGGGGATGGATTTGTTGGCGGCCATCAGCGCGCCAGTGGTGATCCCACCGGGCGGGCGCGCCTTGATCCCAACAGGCCTCAAAATGGCGATCCCGGCGGGGTATGAGATTCAGGTGCGGCCCAGGTCAGGTTTGGCGCTGAAAAACGGCATTACGCTACCCAATAGCCCCGGCACGATAGACGAGGATTATCGCGGCGAATTGGGCGTGATCCTGATGAATGCAGGCAATGAGCCCTTCACCGTGGAACGCGGCATGCGCATTGCCCAGGCGGTACTGGCGCCGGTGACGCGCGGGGTTTGGCGCGAAGTGACCGAGCTGCCGGAATCCGCACGCGGGGCGGGCGGTTTCGGCAGTACCGGGACGAAGGCCTGAACCCGCTTAATCGAGCACGCGGAAAATCGCCTCGATCTCCACCGGGATTTGATTTGGCAGGCTGCCAAAGCCAACGGCGGAGCGCGCATGCTGGCCATTATCGCCGAGCACGGCGACGAAAAGATCCGAACAGCCATTGATGATGCGCGGATGCTCGCGAAATTCCGGCACTGCATTGACCATGCCAAGCACTTTCAGCGCACGCAGCCGGGAAAGCCCTCCGGCAGCCGATGCCGCGACGGATAGCAGCGAAAGCCCAACGCGGCGGGCGAGTTGATAGGCTTCATCAATGCTGACTTCGGTTGGCACCTTGCCGCTAATCGGTTTGCCTTCCGCATCGCGCGGCCCCTGGCCCGAGAGATAGATGATGTTCCCATCGCGCCGAAAGGGCACATAGGTGCCAAGCGGCTTCGGTGCCGGCGGCAACACCAGGCCAAGTGCTGCCAGGCGGGCTTCGGGGGTGTCTTCGGACATTTATCGCTCCGTCGTGTTGGTACTCATACTCGACACGGCTTGGCCAAGGCTGGCAAGCTTTGGGCTTGAATGTCGGAGCCTCTCCATGCCCCAGGACCAGCACGGCCTTGCCATCACCAGCGCATCGGATGCCGCAACGCGCGCTTATGATCATGTGGTGGCGGGCTATCTGAAATATCGCGCCGATACGCCCGCGCGGTTAAAAGCGCTTCTGGAAGCGGATGGCGAGATGCCGATGGCGCGGGTGTTGCAAGCAGCGCTCACCTTGCTTGGCTATAAGGCCGCGCTGCTGCCCGCTGCGCGCGAAGCGGCCGCAACCGCAACCCGCCTCGCCGCCAAGGCCAGCGCGCGGGAAGCGGCGCATGCCGCCGCCGTGACCGCTTGGGCAGCGGGGGATTTAGACAAGGCTCTGGCAGGGTGGGAGGCGATTTTGCACGATCACCCACATGACATCCTGGCGTTTCGTTTGCATCACTTCAACGCCTTTTGGCTGGGGCGTGTTGGCGTAATGCAGCGCGTCGTGGATGGCGTTTATCCGAGCTGGACAGCCGCCTTGCCCGCCTATGGCAGCATTCTGGCCTGTCGCTGCTTCGCGCATGAGGAATGCGGCAATTACCAAGTGGCAGAAGAAAGCGGCCGCGCGGCGATTGATCTTGACCCTGGCGATTTATGGGCCGCGCATGCGGTGGCGCATGTGATGGAAATGCAGGGCCGACGAGGTGAAGGCATTGCCTGGCTCGCTGGCTTGGAAAAGCATTGGGAAGGCGCTTCCAACCTGGCGCATCATCTGTGGTGGCACCGCGCGATGTATCATCTGGAACGCGCCGAATCGGAGGAAGTGCTGGCGCTTTACGACACGGGTTTTCGCAATCTGAAAAGCACGCTCACGGAAGCGGCGCCTGATTTGTATATTGATGTGCAGAATGCCGCTTCCATGCTGTTTCGTTTGCAGCGCCAGGGCGTGAATATTGGCGCGCGTTGGGAAGAATTGGCCGATAAGGCGGAAGCGCGGATTGGTGATTGCCTGTCCGCCTTCACCCTGCCGCATTGGATGATGGCGCTGACAGCCGCAGGGCGCTTCCAGGCGGCAGCCCGGCTATTGGATGGAATACGTGATGCCATCGCTGCTGGCGGCACGCTCGCGCCCATTCTGCGTGATGCGGCGCTGCCAGTGTGTGAGGCTGTGCTGGCGCATGGGCGCGGTGATCATGCCCGCGCAGTTACCATGATGCGCCCAGCGATTGGCGCGATGCATCGCATGGGTGGCAGCCATGCGCAGCAGGATGTGCTGGAACAGCTTTTCCTGGATGCGGCGATGAAAGCCGGTATGCTGGCCGATGCGCGCCTGCTGCTGGAACGCGTGGCCGGGCGCCATCCCGTGCCGCCGGAACGTCGCGTGGGTTATGCCAACGCCGCTGCGGCCGTAATGCATTGAAAGGATAATGAGCCATGACTGAAGTCAAGGATTGGGCAAAGTATAGCGCGGGGCTGAAGGCGCGCGGCAAGGAATTGGGGCAATTGCACCCTGATATCGTCAAGGGTTTTGTGGCACTTTCAAATGGTGCCGCGCAAACGAAGCATTTGGATGCCAAGACGCGCGAATTCATCGCTCTTGCCGTTGCCATCACCACGAAATGCGATGGCTGCATTGACGCACATGCACGCAAGGCCAAGGCCGCCGGCGCCACCAAGGAAGAAATCGCCGAAGCGCTTGGCGTCGCCATCGCGCTTAATGCCGGCGCGGCCTATACCTATGCGCTGCATGTGCTGGATGCGGTGGGGGATTAGCCTTGTTCACCCCAAGCTTTTCTTGGCCACCGCAAGGGCAGTCCGCTGTTCCTTGGTGACCGCGGGGTAATGCAGGTCAAGCTTTTCAAGCGCTTCAATGATTGCCGCACCCACCACCAGGCGCGTGAACCATTTCGCATCAGCCGGCACCACGAACCAGGGCGCATGAGAGGCTGCTGTCGCGCTGATCGCGGCCTGATACGCCTTCATATAATCATCCCAATGGGCGCGTTCCGCGACATCATTGGGTGAGAATTTCCAGTTCTTCTCGGGTTCATCAATACGGGCCAGAAAGCGTCTTTTCTGTTCTTCCCTGCTCACATTCAGGAAGAATTTCAGCACCACCGTGCCCTGGCGCGCCAGATAGCTCTCATAAGCCGCGATATCTTCCAGCCTTTCATCCCAGATTTTCTTGCCGATCAAGGATGGCGGCAGTCTTTGACGCGCAAGCAATTCAGGATGCACGCGCAGCACCAACGCTTCCTCATACCAAGAACGGTTATGGATACCAATGCGCCCACGCTCCGGTAGTGCAACGGAGTGGCGCCACAGGAAATCATGGTCCAATTCCATCGGCCCAGGCGCCTTGAAGGAATGCACTTGGCAGCCCTGCGGATTGACGCCTGAAAACACATGCCTGATGGCGCCATCTTTGCCTGCGGCATCCATCGCTTGGAAGATGCATAAGACCGACCAGCGATCCTGCGCATAGAGCTTGTCCTGCATCTCCGCGAGCCGCACGACACCCTGTTGCAGCAGCGCCTCAGCCGCGGTTTTTTCCATCTCAAGCGCGGCGGTATCGCCCGGGTCATAATCCTTCAGGCGAAAGCCGCGCCCTTTGGTCACCCGATAGCGATCCAGGATTTTGGTCACTCGTTTTTCCATCACGCGGGTTCCTTTCGTGCTTGCCACCAGGGCATGAAAATCCAAAGCGCTGCTGCTAATTGGACAGAGAATGTCATGCCCAGCGCCCAGACATAACCCTCAGGCGCCCAGCCGCCAGTCGCGTTGCGCGGCCAGAGATCAAGAATGGCACCGATCCCTGTCTGGAAGACGAACACCACGCAAAGCATCAGGAAATTGATGGCAGTAGAAACGCGCCCCGCCAAAGCCGGCGGAAAGCCTTGCGCAATCGCAGCATAGCCCGCGGGTCCAACGGAGCCTGAGAAGGAAAAGAAGAACCATAGGAAGGCCATGACCCAAAAATTACTCGGCCCTAGCATCAGCATGGCCTGTGCAAATAAGCAGCCCGCCACACCGATATAGGGCATCAGCATGGGCGAAAAACCGCGCGCTTGCGCCAACGATGCCGCCTGCCCAGTGAACAGACTGCCGAACATCATGCCAAGCGCATAGATCAGCAAGGCGGCAGCGCGCGCGCCATCATCCAAGCCGCCGACATCACGCAGCCAAGGCCCCGCCCACAGCCCCTGATAGGTGAAGTTCAGCGTGGAGAGCATGCCAACCGTCGGCACCAGGCGCAGAAAAACCGGGTCTTTGAAGATGCGCCCATATTCGCCGATTTCCTGGCGCAAGCTACGCCGTGGCGCGGGGGCGACACCGGGCGGTGCATTGGGCACGGAAAACCAAATCCAGGCCGAAACCATGATGGCGAGCATTGCCAGCACGGCAAAAACCCCGCGCCAGCCAATGAAGGGCAGCGCCCATTGCACCGGCATGGTGGCAGCAAGCCCGCCCATGGAAGCGAAGAACAAGCCTGCGCCGGTCACCGCCGCGACTCGTTCCTTCGGATACCATTGCGTATTGGCCTTCAGCATGGCCATCAGCCCTGCCGCAACACCAACGCCTGCTACGCAACGCCCAACGGCGAGCGTCAGCACATCATCTGACAAGGCGCTGATGATGAAGCCTGTGGCTGCAATCAAGGCAAGCGTCGCCTGCACGCGCCGCGGGCCTTTCAAATCAAGCGCAAGCCCGATCGGCAATTGCGCCATGGCGTAGCTTGCGAAGAAACAAGCCGCGAGCAAGCCAAGCTCTGCCGCCGTCAGGCCAAATTCAAGCGCGAGTAAGGGCCCAATCACCGCAACCAGGGAACGATTGGCCTGGTTGATGAAATTGATCGCCGCCAGCGGCAGGGTAATGCGGGTGAAAAGCGACATAGGCCGAGCATGGCACGCCTGCCCCGCCCCGCCCATAGGGAGGCTCAGGGCAGACGGAGCCGGACGGAGATCGGGCAGTGATCGCTGATCACATCACGCAGCGCCGGATCGCGTTCCGTATAGGAAAAAACGCGAAAACTGTCCTTGATGAGCCAATCCGATGCACGGAGGCCAAGCAGGATATGGTCAATGAAAGCGCGCCCTTGCCCATCCCGAGACCAACAGGGATTGGAAAAACCTTCCGTGGCACGGCGCAAGGGTGATGCGGCATTCAGAATGGAAAGCACATCATCGTCCCGCGAAAAACGCCGGTTAAAATCACCCAGGATGACAAAGGGAATATTCTCCCGGCGTCTATCAGCGATCCAATCCGCCAAGATATGCGCCTGCTGGCCAAGGCTTTGGCAATCGCTGTTATTGGGCTGGCGAACGGAACCCTGGGAGCATCCGCCATCCAGGTGAATCGAAAGCAACCGCAGCCGCGCACCATTCTCGCCATGCAGCGTGATATCCGCACCGCGCCGCAAAGAACGCCGCGCGGTGGGGCGAAGATCCAGCGCCATCAAGTCAGGATTGCGCGTGACATTGAGCCCCTTGCGCCAGGCAAAGCCCGCGCGCTGCACATCACTTTCGGCCGGAAAGTGAAAATCATAAGCGGTGGAATCAAACACCCGCGCAGCCGCCAAAGGGCCATCCACTTCCTGCAGCGCAATCACATCCGCCGCCAGCCGTTCAGCATAGGCGCGCAGGCGGGCAAAATCCTGCTCTGTCCTGGTGGTCAGATCGCGCGGCAGGTCAGGATGGCCGGCGGGCTTGGTGGTGAGCCAGGCGATATTCCATGTGGCGAGTTTGATTTCCTGCGCCCATGCGGGCAGCGCCAGAAACATCAGGGCCAGAAGGATCAGCACGCGCATGGTGGCCTCATAAAAGCTGCGCCAAATAGGGCGCGGGTTCTGGTGCTATGGTTAAAGCTTCAAGGGGCCGCGCGCCAGAGGCCAACAGGAAATATGCCAGCGCATCCATCTCAGCCGCCGGGCGCGTGATATCGTGGAAGGGATCATCGGTGGCAGAACCGGGCGGGACCCAGATGATCGTCTCATAACGCGCGCGCGTCAGCAGCACGCGATAGGTATTCAGGATGTAGCGCTGTTCCTCAGCACCGCGCACGATCTGCCATTGATGGCCGGCAAAGCGCCGCGCGCGCCATTGGCTGGCATGGCGTAGAAAATCGCCTCCCCAAGCCAGACCCACCACGTCCAATTCCAAACCCTGGCAATCATATTCGGTGGCGAAGGTTTCAAGCGCTTCGGAAGAACGGATATCCGGCCAGCGTTTCAGGAACCAATCGGCAATATCGGGTACTTGCACGCCGAGCCCCTCTGCGCGCAAGCGCCGCGCACCTGCGGAAGCGACCAGCCCAGCGCGGCGCAAGCCCCTTGTGCGGGCGCGCAAGGCCGCGCGCCAAGCGTTGGCATCCCGCGTGACGTAGTAGGGTAATTCCGGCGTCGCTTCCGCAATGGCACGCGCGGCGGGCGCATCACCTTGCAAGACCGCATCCACCCATTCTGTACCCCTGCTGGTGCGCAGGCTACGAATGGGGGTTTGTAAGTCCAGATCATCAACAAGGCTGAGCCAAGCCGGCGTGCCTTCGGCCAGGCGCTGCGCGGGGTCAGCGGCCGTGATGCTGCGCCGCGCCGCAACAGCACACCAGGAAGATGAAGCCGCAATCACGCGGCCCCATTCGGCAAGTCCGGCTTCACCCGTATTGATTTCCTGGCCATTGCCGATCAGCGCCACGATTACCGCCCAACCATCATGCCGCGCCATGATTTCCAGCGTATGGACGGGTTCGCTCATGGTCAGGTGGCTTTTGCGGCGCTGGCCATCGCGTGTTGCTTGCGCTTCATCCCAGGCGCGTTGGGCTTCATCAAACACAATGATGCGCGCTTCGGGCACTTCATGCGGGTGCACCACGTGATGTTCCAGAAAGCGATGGACATTCTGCAACGCGGTGCGCGCGGCGCGTTCCGCTGCCAGAAAGGCGGTACCACCTTGGGGTGCCGCATCGCGCGCCAAAGCTTCCCGCAATACCGTCACCAGCGGCACATTGCCGGAAAGGAAGGCCGCACCCGCTTCCCGCAGCGCGCCAAACACCAGATTGAGGCCGCAAAGCGTTTTGCCGGCCCCGGGAATGCCGGTGACGAAAACAACATAGCGCCCGCCTTCCGCTTGGGCACGCGCAATCACGCGCGCAATGGCATCGGTGGTGCGGGTCAGATTATGCGCATCGGCGCGTGTGGCGCCGATATCAGGCACGGCATTGCGCCGATACAAAAGCCGCGCCGCTTCTAAGACGCTCGGTACGGGGCGATAGGCAGAGCGCGCCCAGGAATCGGGGTTAAGCGGCGTCGCGGGTGGAGGGATCGCCGCCTGCGCCCGCGCCACAATATCCCGCAGCATGGAGTCGTTGGCGACCATCACCGGCGCTACGCCATGCCAGAATAGCGGCAGGTCAAGATCGCGCTGCGGCGCGGCAGGGGCAACCAATACGGGAATGATCGGCACGCCACGGCTACCAGCGTGAAAATCATGCAAATCCATGGCGTAGTTATCGGTCTGGCGCAGATAAGCGAGGTCCGGCTTCTGCACGCCAATCTTGAATTCCAGCACAAAAATCGCGCGATCAGTCAGCAGAATTGCATCGGCGCGTTTTTCCAGGCGAAGCAAATCGCATTCCATGAAGATGTGCCAGGAAGCGTCGCCCTCGGCTAAGGCATTTTGCAGTAGGGCAGCGCTTTGTTCCCAAGAATCGCGCTGCTTCAACTCGAGCGAGCCGAAGCGCGCCGCCTGTTCATAGGCAAGGGCGGCAGCGATTTGCGCCGGCGTCTGACGGCGAAATTCTCCAAGGCTTTGCGCGAACCACGGCCTCATGCCTCGCCCTTTCGCGGCCAGGTTGCGATCAGCACACTCAGCATCATCAGCGCGAAGCCTACGGCGTGGATGGCGGTAAACGCCTCCTGCAAGATTACCACAGCCACCAGCGCAGCAGTCGCCGGCAAGAAGGCTGTAAAGATGCCCGCAACACCGGCGCCGACGCGCTTCAAGCCGGCATACCAAAGCAGCAGGCAAAGCACGCTCGCCGTCACGCTATGAAACACCAGCAACGCCGCAAGGCGCGGATCGGCCAAGGCTGCGATGCTGCCAATATCCGGCAAGGCAAAGGGGGCGAGCATCAACGCCGAAAAAATCTGCATCCAAAGGCTTGCCGTGATCACCCCAACACGGCCCACGATGCGCCGCGCCAGCAGCACGTAAAGCGCTTCGCCGATCACACCGCCGAAGATCAGCAGATTGCCAAGGACAGACCCCGCAGCCCCCTCACTGTTGCGCGCAATCGTCATCGCCGCCATGCCGAAGGCCGCGAGGCTAACGGCGATCCATTGTGGCGGCGTCAGGCGTTCGCGCAGCCAAAAGGCGCTGCCCAAAGCGACCACCGCGGGCAGGCTTGCCAGCACCAGCCCGCCTTCCAGCGCCGAGGTCAGGCGCAAACCCGCCAGCAAGCCCGCATTATAGATCACGGTGCCGAATAGTGCCTGCCAGGCAAGGTTGCGCATAACCTCGGCATCTGGACGCGGCGCAGCTTCCAACAGGCGCGCCAAGGGCCAAAGTAGCAGCACCGCCAGAACGCAACGCAAAAAAGCGATCATCGGAATGGGCAGCGCTTCCGCAAGAAGTTTCGCGACCGCCACATTGGCGCCGACCAGCGCCATGGACGCCGCCAATTGCAGATAAGCGATGCGCGGCACGCCCGGCGTCACCCCGCATCATCCGCCTGGCGAAAGGGGGAAAGGGTGGCTAGTGCCGCCATTTCGCGTTCCATCGCCGGGCGCTCGCGCGCAAGAAATTCAGCCACCGCGCGGGACAGCCCAGGATGTGCGATCCAATGCGCGGAATAGGTCGGCACGGGCAGATAGCCGCGCTGGATTTTATGTTCGCCCTGTGCGCCCGCTTCAACGCGCGGAATGCCATGCGCAATCGCGAAATCCATCGCCATGTAATAGCAAAGTTCAAAATGCAAAAAGGGCACATCCACAATGGCGCCCCAGTTGCGGCCATAAATCGCATCGCGCCCGATCAGATTAAGCGCGGCGGCGACGGGTTCCCCATCACGCTCCGCCACCATCAGCAGTACGCGATCACCAAGCCTTTCACCAAGCAGTGGCCAAAAAGCCCGCGTGAGATAGGCGCTGCGGCCCCATTTCTTATCCGTGGTCGCGCGATAGAAGCGGTGAAAGGCCTGCCAATGGCGTGGCGTAATTTCTGCCCCTCGCAAAGTGCGCAGCGTCAGGCCCGCCGCCTGCACATCGCGCCTTTCGCGCTTCAGCGCCTTGCGCTTGCGCGATGCCAAAGCACCCAGGAAATCATCAAAATCACGATAGCCCTGATTGGCCCAATGAAATTGCGTACCAAGCCTTTGCAGCCAGCCGGCATCACCCAGGGCGCGCCATTCGGCTTCTGTGCAGAAGGTGGCATGGACAGATGATGCGCCAATACCCTCGCAGGCCTGCACCAAGGCGCCAGCCAAAACATCCGGCCCAAAGCCGGCTTCGGGATTGATCAGCAGGCGCGGGCCAGGCACGGGGCTGAAGGGTGCGGCCACTTGCAGCTTGGGATAGTAATCCCCGCCGGCACGTTCCAAAGCATCGGCCCAGCCATGGTCAAACACATATTCGCCCTGGGAGTGAGATTTGGCATAGGCCGGCGCGCAAGCAAGCACGCGCCCGGCGGCGTCACGCAAAGCCGCGTGTTGCGGCAGCCAGCCGCGTTCCGCCACCGCGCTGCCGCTTTCTTCCAGGGCCAATAGAAAGGCGTGGCTCACGAAGGGATTGTCAACGCCCGCACAGGCATCCCAATCATGCGCCGGGATTTCAGCAATGGCGCGATGCAGGGTCAGCGACAATTCGGTGCGGCTGGTCATGCCCCTTGATGTCGTCACGGTGCCGGAGACAGCAAGCCCCGCACCTCACGCAATCTCAAACATCCCTTCCACTTCCACCGCCGCATCACCGGGGAGCGAAGGCACGCCAATGGTGGTCCGCGCATGGCGGCCGACATCTCCGAACACTTCCACCGCCAGATCGGAAGCGCCATTCATCACCAGCGCGTGCTGGGTGAATTCAGCCGGCGCGGCAATAAAGCCGCCAAGCCGCACCACGCGCGTGACATTATCCAAATCACCGGCAGCGGCCTTCAACTGCGCCAGCAGATTGATAAAGCAAAGCCGCGCCGCTTCGCGCCCCACTTCAATGGAAACGCCAGCGCCGAGCTTGCCGGTATAGGCAATCTTGCCATCGCGTACCGGCACCTGGCCGGAAATCACCACCAGCTTTCCGCTGATGTTATAGGGAATGTAATTCGCAATCGGTGCCGCCGGCGTTGGCAATACAATGCCAAGGGCAGCAAGCTTCGCTTCAATTTTCCCGGCCATCATCCTGTTCCTTCAAAAGCGCCAATTACGCTGCGGGGCGCAAATGGCGGCGTAACCGGGGCGAAGGATGCGCCGGCAATTCCAAGGGAAGCAAGGGCAGCACCGCCGCGCGCGGTTGCAGCGTTTCTTCTTCCACCGGGTCCGGCAGATCCTCGCGCCCCAAATAATCCCGCGCCAAGCGCCGGAAGGCCCAATCCAGTACGGAAGTCGCGCGGCGAATGCCCCCGTCGCCTTCCACCGCGCCGCCATAGCCAGGCGCATAGGCATAGGCATTGACGAAACTCGCCAAGGGCACGCCCTGCGCGAGGCCCAGCGATACGGCCTGGGCCAGGGCTTCCATCAAGGCGCGCGTCATCGCCGCTTCACGCGGGAGGGAGAAGGAAATCTCCCGCAAATGGCCGCGATCATCTTCAACGGCGCGCAGCGCGACGCGATTGCCGGCAATGGCAACACGCCAGCAGCGATTAACCGGCGCATGGATGGGCCGAGGCGTGGCGCGGCGCACTTCGGGCACATCAGCCGGGGCGGGCATGGCAGGCGGCGGCGCATCCAGGAAGGGCATCACTGCCGCTTCCATGGCGCGCCGCGCCTGCGGTGCCACGGGGGCCAAAAGCCAAGCGGCATCAACGCCAGTGCGTTCCGCCGCGCGGGTTGGCACTTGCGTGACGCGGCCATCCTCGCCGCGCGCCGGGCGGCTTGCGCCAGGGGCCGGGGCAATGCCGGCACTCTCCGCGCCCAGCAGAGCTTCCACCGCATCGGCGGGGGCCAGGGCAATGCAGCCGCGATGGCGAAGCCCGGGGGAAGCCGCCGCCGCCGCCAAAGCCGCGCGCGCTGCCTTGGCCAGGCCAGGGATCGCGGTTTCCTCGGGCGAGGTTGGGCAGATCAGCGCGACCGCATGGCGCGGGCCGAAACGGGTGGCGAGCCGGCCGGATTCTGCTTCCGCCGCGCCGCGTGTCAGGCCGGCAATCGCGGCGGCGACATCGCGCGCCTCATTACTATCGTAGCCAAGGCCGAAACCGGCCAGCAGCCCGGCCAAATCGGCAAAGCCAAGGCGCAGGCTTTCCACCTTGCCATGGCCCCAAATATCGAGCGTTTGCACCGCAAGCTGACAGGCCGCGCGATAGGCCGGCGCATCAAAGCCACCTTCCCCATCCAGAAAGGCCGGCAGGTTCAGCACAAAACGCCCCTCAGCGCGGGCATCGCGCCAGATCTCGGCCCCGGGCGCGCCGCGCCGGGCCAGAATCAGTGAACGCAGCCCAGCGGCCAGGCTTTCCGCCGCATCGGCGCCATCCAGCAAGCCAAGGCGGCGCCCACGGAGCGTCAGGCGTTGAATCCAGGCCTCTGCCACGCTTGGTAGCGTGGCCGGGCCGCTCCCCGGGGCGAGCGCGGCCAGCGCCTCCCCAGCTTCATCTTCCCAAGGAACAGGGATAGCGACAGCGCGCGGCGGCGAATCAGGATCCGCCCCCGCTTTCAAGCGCCGCAGCGCAACCCCAGCCCAGATGGTTCCAACAATACCTGCCATGGGGGGAATGCTAAGCGCGACTCGAAAGCCTGGGAAGCCTTATTTAGTGGTTTTTCTGGGGTTGACCCACAATATCCTGTGGATAGCTTGCGCATCGCTTTGGTTTTGCGTGACCCGCGCGGCTGTGCGACTATGCGCGACGTTTCGCTTGCACCGGGAAGCCGCCATGCAGTTGCTCAGTACTCTGTTTATCCGCCTCACCAGCCGCCAGGTTGGGCAGGACCGCTTTGGCAATACCTATTGGGAAGCCCGCGGCCGGCGAGATTCCTATGGCCGGCCCATGCGGCGGGTGCTTTACGCGAAGGAAGCCCAAGCCTCTGCCGTGCCGGCGGAATGGTGGGGCTGGTTGCACCACACTACGGAAAACCCTCTGCCCGAGAATGCGCCGCGCCGCCCCTGGCAGAAGGAGCATCTGCCCAATATGACCGGCACGTCCGCAGCCTGGCGGCCAGTGAACCCGGCGGCGCAACGGGGTGGGGATTACGAAGCCTGGACACCAGGGCGCTAGAGCAGATCGCGTTCAGATGGAAAATCTGAACGCGTGAAGATGCTCGAAAAACAACAATATAGAGCGGGTTGCGTGAACCCATGTGAACGCAACATGCTCTAGAAGGCCCTTCAACATGCAAAAGCGCTCACTTGCTGAAATCCTGACCGGTTTGGTGGTGCTGGCCATTGCGGCGAGCTTCCTGGGCTATGCCGTCACCAGCACGGGGCGTAGCTTTTCTGGCGCCGGGATGAACCTCACCGCCAAGTTCGATCGGATTGATGGGCTTGGTCAGGGTGCCGATGTACGCATTGCCGGCGTGAAGGTCGGGCAGGTTGTGGCGCAGCGGATTGATCCGGAAAGCTTCCTGGCGGTGCTGACGTTGCGTGTAGATGCCGGGCTGAAGCTGCCGCATGACACCTCGGCCGAAATTTCCAGCGAAGGCTTGCTCGGCGGCAAATATGTTGCGCTGGTGCCGGGTGGTGATACGCGCATCCTGCGCGACGGCAGTGAGATCACCATCACGCAAAGTGCCATCAATCTGGAAAGCCTGTTGGGGCGGTTCATTTTCTCGGCGGGTGAGAGCAATCAGCGCGGCAATCAGGAAAACGCGCCGGCCACGCCGCGATGAAACCCTTGCCCAAGCCACCTGCCGCCTGGCCTGGGGCGGATGGCAAGCCTGTATCCTGCAACGAAAAGCTGAAAATGCTCGCAGAAAATCATACGGAAGCCGCGACGGTGTTGCGCGATGTGTTTGAAGACGCGGTGCTGATGGGCGTGGATGAAGCGGCGATGCGCAAGGTTTTGCAAGAACTGATTGCGGCTTTGCCGAGCCCGAAGCGGGGTGCATGAAAACGCTTTTGGCCTTGGCGCTGTTCTGCCTGCCAAGTCTTGCGCAAGCGCAGGATTGGGTGCCGCGCCAGCAGGCACGCATCCAGGCGCTGGATAAGGTGACAGCGCGTGTTACATTGCTCGAAGGGCGCGTTGGGGAAAGCTTGCGCTTTGGCACCCTTAGCATCCGCATCGGCGCCTGCCATGCGCGCCCACCAACTGAAGTGCCCGATGCCGCCGCCTGGTTTGAAATGACCGATAGCCGCGCCGCGCAAGGCAGCCCGCCCGTTTTTCGCGGCTGGATGTTCGCCGAAGCACCCGGGGTGAGTATGTTGGAACACCCCGTCTATGATGTGCGCATCCTAAGCTGCCTGTGATCCAAAGATTTCCTTTCTACAAAGCGCCGAACCAGGTATGTTAGTTTACGCTTCAGGAAGGCCAGCCCATGTCAGCCGCAGCGAATGGCGCCCGCATCCAGCCGTTTTTCGATGAGGCGACCAATACGGTCAGCTATCTTATTTTTGACCCCGCCACGCGCCAAGCCGCGGTGATTGACCCCGTGCTGGATTGGGACCACCGCAGCGGAGAAGCCGATACGCGTTCCGCGGACCGGCTGATTGAAGCGGCGCGGCAGGAAGGGATTGCGATTGCGTTGATCCTGGAAACCCATGCCCATGCGGACCATCTGACCGCCGCACCCTATATCAAGCGGCGTTGCGGCGGGCAGATTGGCATTGGCGAATACATCAAAGATGTGCAGCGCATCTTCCGCCCTGTCTTCGCGGCTGAGGATGTGAAGCCCGAAGGTGGTGACTTCGATCTGCTGTTTCGTGACGGTCAGCATATTGCGCTTGGGTCGCTGGATATTGAGGTGATCCATACGCCTGGCCACACGCCGGCCTGTGTCTGCTACCGGATTGGCGATGATGTCTTCGTGGGTGATACGCTTTTCATGCATGATTACGGCACGGCGCGGGCTGATTTTCCGGGGGGCGATGCAAGGGTGCTTTTTCGTTCCATCAAGCGCCTGCTAGCGCTTCCGCCGCAATCCAGGCTTTGGATGTGCCACGATTATAAGGCGCCGGGGCGTGAGGATTATGCTTGGCAGAGCACGGTGGCCGAACAGCGCGCGCATAACCCGCATGTGAAGGATGGCGTGACCGAGGATGAATTCGTGGCCTTCCGCCAAGCCCGCGATGCGAAGCTGGCCGCACCCACGCTGCTGCTGCCCTCGATCCAGGTGAATATCCGCGCCGGGCGCTTCCCGGAAGCTGAGAGCAATGGCGTGCGTTATTTGAAGATACCGGTGAAGGCGCGGGCTGGACTTGCGTGAGGCGGGGGCTTCGGGTTTGGGTTGGTGCGCATAATTTTTGTCCAAAGAGGCAAAGAAAATCCAGGGAGAAAAAAAGGATGATACGACGGATTTTACTTGGGGCAGCGCTGGGCTTGGCACTGGCCGCACCCACCATGGCGCAGGGCCTGCCCGATCGGCCCATCACGCTGGTGAGCGGCTTCGCGCCGGGCGGTTCGACCGACATCACCGCGCGTCTGCTGGCGGAACGCATGCAGGCGCATATGGGGGGCAATGCGCGCGTGGTGGTGGAAAACCGCCCCGGCGCATCCGGCACGGTAGCGGCAGAATGGCTGCGTCGGCAGCCCGCCGATGGTACGGTGCTGATGCTGAATGAGGCTTCATCCCACGCGCTGATCCCCGCCGCCATGCAGGGCGGAACGCGCTATGATCCGATTGCGGATTTCACCCACATCGCCGTTGCTGCCAATGGCCCGCTGATCCTGGTGTCAGCGCCGAATTTCCCCGCCGGCACGGCGGCAGAGGCAGTGGCCAGGCTGCGCGCCGGGCCGCAGGATAACATGCCCTATGCGTCATCTGGCGTTGGTTCCATGCCGCATTTCGCCGCTGAGGCGGTGGCGGTATCCTTGCTGCTCGGCGGGAAGTTTTCGCATGTGCCGTATCGTTCCGGCGGGCTGATGGTGGAATCCATTGCGCGCGGCGAAACGGCCTGGGGTGTTGCCGTGCTGGCTTCTGCTGCCGCGCAGGTGCGCGATAATCGTGTGCGCGGCATTGCGATTACCGGGCTGGAACGCTTTCCGGCTTTCCCGGATATTCCAACGCTCGCGGAATCAGGCATGCCAGGTTTTGACATTGGCAATTGGTTCGCCGTGGTGGGGCCGCCGCGCATGCCGGAAGGCACCGTGACAGCGCTGAACCGCGCCATCAATGCCGCTTTGGCTGACCCGCAATTGCGGGAACGTTTCCTGATTGCCGGGATTTCACCCTGGACACGGCCCAATTCGCCTGCCGATACGCGCGCCTTTTTTCAGGCTGAGCTTTTGAAGTTCAAGGGCGTGGTGGAACGCACCGGCGTGAAGATGGAACAGTGAGCATAACGGGCGCCTGATAACCGTTCAGGCGCCCATTTTGTTTCAATCCTTCGGTTGCAAATGAAGGGCAACCACTTCGCCCCCCTGCCCCGCCACTTCCGGAAAGCGCCGCCGCACATCCGGGTCATGCCCCGGGATCACGCGGCTATCATCACCCCCCGCGAGCTTCTTTGCCGCGCGCCAACCCGCTGCCATCGCCCCCAGATCGAAAATGATCGGGAAGGGATTGCCGCTGAGCGCATTGGCGTAGAAATGCATGGCGTCGGATGCCAGCACCACCGGGCCGCGCGCGGTTTGCACGCGCACCACTTGCAAGCCATCCGAATGCCCGCCGACGCGATGCACTGAAACGCCTGCTGCCACTTCGCCATCGCCATCATGGAACACGACGCGATCAGCATAAAGCGCCTTCACCATGGCGACCACATGCGCCGCTTCAAAAGGCAGGCGAATGGCATGCACGCACATGTGCCGGCCAGTCGCGAAGTGCATTTCGCGTTCCTGCAAATGGAACTTCGCACCGGGGAACATGCCAAGCGAACCAGCGTGATCATAATGCAAATGCGTGATGATCACATCAGATACCTTGGCAGCATCCGTGCCAATGGCCTTCAGGCTATCGCGTACATTGCGCGAGATGGTACGGCCTCGGCCGGCAGCCGTTTCCTCATCAAAGCCAGTATCCACCACAATTTCCTGCCCATCCGGCGCACGCAGCAACCAGATGAAGTAATCAAGCGGCATGGCTTCATGCGCATCGGGCACGGGCAGCAGAAAATTCGTCTGCGCCGTGCGTTCATGCCGCCCATAGCGGATGGCATAGACTTCCCAATTCATGATTCTTGATTCCCCCCAAGTACCGTGCCGGTCATTTGTTCCAGCATTTTTGCAACCGCGGTGTGATCCACGCCCGGGCCAAGCGTGGTGGCCGCCGCCAGCCACATCTCCCGGCAGAGTGCTGAAAATGGCGCGGGTGTTGTTGTTTCACGCCCCACTTCCAGCGCGATGGACAGATCCTTCACCATCAGATCAAGCCCAAACCCTGCATCGAAGCGCCGGGAAAGCACATATTCCTTGAACTTCTTCTGCGTGGAATTATTCATGCCGGAACTGGCATTCAACACATCCACCATTGTCGTCGGATCAAGCCCGAAGCGCTGACCAATCAGCAAGGCTTCAATGCCAATCAGGTACCCGCCGGCAGAGACCAGATTATTCAGTGCCTTCATCGCCTGGCCAGCGCCAATATCTCCGCAGCGATAGACGGATGTGCCCATCGCCTTCAGCACGGGCTCCGCACGATCAATCTCAGCGTCCGGGCCACCCACCATGATGGCAAGCTGGCCAGATTTGGCGCGCGGCACGCCACCCGAAACAGGGCAATCAATCATCGCAACGCCATGGCCTTCCAGCATCGCCGCGATTTCGCGCGTGCGGCCTGGCTGGCCAGAGGTCATGTCAATCACCAGCATGCCAGGCTTCAGCGATGGCAGCATGGCTTCCACCGCCTCCCCAACCTGCTTGCTGGTCGGCACAATGATCACCACGCAATCGGCGCCGGCGGCGGCTTCTGCGGGCGTTGCGGCGGCTTTCGCCCCGGTTTCTGTGGCGAAGGATGCAGCGCGGCCTGGCACCACATCACATACCGTCACATCGAAACCCGCCTTCACCAGATTGGCCGCCATGGGCCAACCCATATTGCCGATACCGGCAAAGGCGATGCGCTTCAGTGCTGCCGACATCACTTCTTCCCCGGAATCGCGCCTTCGGCGATCAATACCTCATGCGCGGCCTTGAAGGCATCAAGCCCAGCCGGAATGCCGCAATAGGCGGTTGCGTGCAGCAATGTGGCTTTGATTTCATCCACGGTGACGCCGTTATTCAGCGCGCCCTTCACATGCAGCTTCACTTCCGGGATTTTGCCGAGTGCGGTCAGCATCGCCAGGTTCAGCAGCGAACGGGTCTTGCGGTCCAGCGTGGGGTCGCCCCAGGCCCAGCCCCAGGCCCAGGCGGTGGTGGCGCGCTGGAAGGACATCATGAATTCATCGGCCTTCGCCATGGACGAATCCACATATTCCGGGCCCAGCACCGCACGGCGGATGGGCAAACCTTTATCGAACAGCGCCTGATCGTCGGACATCTTATGCTCCTTCATGAATTGGATGGGGCAGGCTGGCGTGATGACGCCATGCGGTCAACCGGGGTGGTTTGCGCGAAAGCTATTCCGCCTTTTCCGGCTCATACCAAGGCCAGCGCTGCTTCACGACAGGGCTATCCGGCGCATAGGCGATGCAGGTGCCAATCAATGCCGGCCTGACCTTTTTTTCATCCACCACCTCACCAGCCGCGCGGCGGGCTTCGGCCTGTTCCAGTTCCCGCTGGCGACGCACGGGATAGAGCGTTTGGAAGGCAACCGTGCCCATCTGGCCGATCACTTCACGCAGATGCGTACAGCCATGAATGCCGCCGACCCGTTCATTCACCGCGCGCACAAAGCCAGGCCCGATCTTGAGGCCCGCAAGCCGCGCGAAATTGGGCGCGGCAGCCGGGCAGACATCATAGGGCGTGAAATCGGATGCGGCTTCGCAGGACAGCACCTCAAAATCCTCAGTGATGGTCATGCGGATCCACATGCCATGCAAAGCCTCACCTGGTTCGATCCAACCGCGGCCTTCATTGTTGAAACCGTAGCTTTTGGTATCCACAAGATGGGCTTCGATATCGAAAAGCCCGTCCTTGCGCTGATAGCCGCGCAATTGGATGTCGCGCAGATGAAGCAGGTTACGCTCGGCGGGTTCAGAAAGCGGCATGGGTCAATATCCGGTTACGCTGCAATGCAGCACCCTTCTGCCATGATGCGCGCGTGAGGGCCAGATCAGGCGGCGGTTAGGCGAATGGTGCCGCGCAGCGATTGGCCAGGTGCCAGCAGACGCATGGGCGCCGCGGCGCCAAGCGCCGGGCGATTGGGCGCATCGGGCATGTGGCTGACGGGTTCCACGCAGATCGCAGGCTGCGTGGGCGGCGCATAGACCTGAAGGCCCGCGGCGAAATCGCCCGTGGCGGTGAGCGTGATGATGCCGGCGGGTGTAACGAGGCGCGCCACGCCATCCCAACCGGCAAAGAAATTATCGAGCCCGATCAAGCCAGCCTCATCAGCCGCGATGCCGGTGCAGGGTGTGAAGTTTTGCGGCAGCCCGCGCGCATCATGGCTTGCGCGTTGCGTGGATTTCAGATGCAGTGATGAGGCAGCGCTCCGCATGAACCAGGGATGCCAGCCCATGCCATAGGGCGTGGGCGCAGCGCCTTCATGGCGGCATTCCATTTCCATAAGCAGGCCATCTGCATCGAGCGAAAGCACAAGTTGCGCCGTATAATCGAAAGGCGTGACGCTCACGCGCTGCTTTAACCTGGCCTGATCCGGCGCGGCGCTTGTCACTTCCCAAGGCAGATCGCGCGCCAAGCCATGAATGGCAGTGCCTTCCGCCGCGCGATTGATCGGCATGGCGTGGCCCGCGATGCGCCCGCCATCCAGCCGATTGGCCCAGGGCAGCATCCAGAAAGCACCATATGCGCCGGGATGGCGCGCGCCTTCGGGCGCTGGCACAAGCACATCACGCCCGCGCCATTGCAAAGCCGTGAGGGCCGCGCCCTGTTCCGAGCAGATCAGCGCCTGCCAATCACCCTGCTGCAGCTTCATTCCGGCGCAAAGTGATCCCGCGCAGAGGGCGCGCTGCGAGAATACTCAATCGCGGTATAGGCGCCGCCTTGATAGCGTTCTGAGACCGGATCAGATGTGATACCTTCAAGCTCTGCGCGCCACACTTCGGCATTGTCTTGCGGCGCCCAACCGATACGCGCGCGATGATCCTCTCCCCAATAACCAGTCGGGTTATTGGATTGACCCCAAATCACCGCATGACCGGTTTTCTCGGCCAGCACACAGCATTCAATCAAGCGCGTGAGATCAGGATAGGACAACCAGGTGGACAGCATGCGCCGATCGAGCGGCTTTGGTTGGCAGGAACCGATACGAAGGTTGATGTTCTCAACCCCATGCTTGTCCCAATACATCCGTCCCATCATCTCACCATAGACTTTGGAGATTCCGTAATAGCCATCAGGACGAAAGGCGCAATCCGCATCCAGCTTCGCATCATTGCCGCGCGGGCGCTCATGAAAGCCGATGGTGTGATTTGAACTGGCGAAGATAACACGTGCGCCTTCGCGTCGCGCGGCTTCATACACGTGATAAAGCCCGCGCAGATTAGGGCCGAGGATTTCCTCAAACGGGCGCTCAACACTCACACCGCCAAAATGCAGAATGGCGCCGCAACCTTCCGCCTGACGCATCAGCGCGACACCATCATTCAAATCCGCCTGCACGAAGCACGCGGATGGCGGCAGCGGATCAGGAAAGGGTGCGATATCCGTCAGGCGCAATGCCCAGCCAAGCGCGCCAAGGCTTTGCGTGAGGTGCCGCCCAAGCGCGCCGGAAGCGCCGGTCAGCAGCACAGGTTTTGATGGTACATTCATGGCCTTAGCCTCCATAGCCAAGCAAAAGGCGCGGCAGCGTCAGCGACATGGCCGGCCAATAGGTGGTGAGCACCAGCGCGAGCAATATGGCGCCATAAAATGGCCAGATGGTGCGCATGACCTGTTCCATGGGTATTCGGCCTATCGCACAACCAACAAACAGAACTGCACCCACTGGTGGTGTGGTCAACCCCAAGCCGAGATTCATCATCATCACCATACCGAATTGCACCGGGTCAACGCCAATGGCGGTGACCACCGGCAGGAAGATCGGCGTGGTGATCAGGATCAACGCCGCCATATCCATCACGCAGCCCAACAACAGCAAACAGACATTGATCATCAACAGGATGATGATGGGATTGGCGCTGATGGCGAGCATCCCTTCCGTCAGCAATTCTGGCAGGCGATACATCGCTAGCAGCCAAGCGAAAGCCGTTGCCGTACCAACCAGCAGAAACACGACCGAAGTGGTGCGCACACTGGCCTTCACGGCGATCAGAAAATCAGGCCAGGACAGATTGCGATAAACCAAAAGTGTGACCACCAGCGCCCAAATGGCGCCAAAGGCCGCACTTTCCGTCACGGTAAAAACGCCCGACAGCACACCGCCCAGAATGATCACCGCCGTCAGCAGCCCGGGCAGCGCATCAACAAAAGTCCAGAACAAATGCCGGAACCCGGCCCAGCCTTCGGAAGGATAGCCGCGCCGCACCGCCATGACATAGGCCGCGATGCCCAGGAAAAGGCACATGGTGATGCCAGGCACAATGCCCGCGATGAACAGCGCGCTCACCGAAATGCCGCCACCTGCGGCCAGCGAATAGAGAATCATGTTGTGGCTGGGCGGGATAAGAATGCCCGCAATGCTGCTGGTGACGGTGAGTGACACCGCATAATCCACGCCATACCCCTTGGCCTTCATCGCTGGGATCAGAATGGTGCCAGTGGCAGAGGTATCCGCCACCGCTGATCCGGAAATTCCGCCAAACAGCATGGAAGTTGAAACATCCACCATTCCCAAGCCACCGCGCATCCAACCAACGCAAGCGGAAGCCAGCGCAATCAAGCGGCGCGCAATGCCGCCATGGAGCATGATCTCCCCGGCAAAAATGAAGAAGGGAATGGCGAGCAGGGAAAAGATGCTCATGCCACTCGCCATTTGCTGGAAGGCAACGGCGGGGTTTAGCCCTTCATAGATGAAGCCCACGACAGCGGCGATGCCAAGGCAAAAGGCCACCGGCACACCGGCGATGACGCCAAATGCAAATACCGCAAAAATCAAAAAAAGCCCGGGTTCCATTGCCGCTACTCCAGGAAGGCCGCGGCGGGGCCACGTTTTTCAGGCGCCTCAGGCACGAAGATATCGCGCAGCACCTGTTCCACCGCGAATAAGGCAATCAAAACGCCGCCCACCACCATGGGCACATAGGTCCAACCCTGGCTGATACCGAGCAGCGGGATACGGAAATTCATTACCATTTCCACCAATTCCCAAGACCAGATCGCCATACCCACGCCAAACAGGCCGACAATCGCATCACAGCCAAGGGCAATCCAGCGTTGCGCGGTGGGTGGGAGCGATTCACGCAGCCCAAGCACAGAAAGATGAAAGCGTTCCCGGATACCCACCGCCGCTACCGGCATGGAAATCGCCAATATCGCTAAAGTCGCGCCGCGTTCGATCCAGGTTGGCGTATCATTCAGCACGTAACGGCCAAAGACCAGCCAACCCATCATCGCAATCAAGAACACCAGCGCTACGCCAGCAAGGCCGATGGTCAGCCCCGCCAGCAGATCAAGCGCGCGCGAAAAAGCCCGCAGCGGCGCAGGCAATGCCCTGCGCCCTGCGTCATCGCTACCTGTCACCGCGTTTCCCGAATGCGCTTCAACAAATCCGCCATCCGCGGTGTTGACGCGTATTTGGCATAAACCGGTTCCATCACCGCCTGCCAGGGACCACGATCAGCCACTTCAATTACCGTAGCACCCCCAGCCACCACGCGATCACGTGATGATTTTTCGCGTTCCGCCCAAAGCTGGCGTTGGAATACCGCGCTTTCACGCGCTGCATCACGCAGGATGGCGCGCTCGGCTTCATTCAGGCGCTGCCAGCGTTGCCGACTGATGGCCAGGATTTCCGGCACATTGGAATGTTCGGTCGTGGTGTAGAATTTCGCCACTTCGAAATGCCGCGTGCTTTCATAGGATGGCCAGTTGTTTTCTGCGCCATCAATCACGCCGGATTGCAGGCTGGTGAAGACCTCACCAAAGGGCAGTGGCGTTGGGTTGGCACCCATGGCGCGCATGATGTCAATCCAAAGATCTGATGTCTGCACTCGGATCTTCATGCCACGCACATCAGCGGGTGTCCGCACCGGGCGGGTTGTATACAGGCTCCGCGCACCCGCATCATACCAGGCAAGGGTGATGATGCCGATCGCTTCCAGGTCGCGTGCGATATCTTCCCCAATCGCGCCATCCACCACGCGATGGCTATGGCCGACATCGCGGAACAGGAAGGGCAACGTCAGGATCGCGGTGGAAGGCGCCAGATTGTTCAACGGCGAAAGATTGAAATTGGCGAAATCAATCGTGCCAAGGCGCATTTGCTGAATGGCTTCATCCTGCTGGCCAAGCTGCGCGGAATGGAAGGTGCGCATGCGGATACGATTATTGGTGCGCTGGCCCACCAGCTCCGCAAAGCGGTCCATGCCGCGGCCATTCGGGTAATCCGCTGCATGGATATTCCAGCCGCGCCATTCCTGCGCCGATGCCTGGCCAGGCGCGAAGGCCATCAGCGAAAGCGCGGCAGCGGCCACGGCACCAAGCAAGCCACGGCGACGGGGTTTTGAGAGCAAGGACATGATGTTTCCTCCAGCCGGGCGGTCCTGCCGCCCTGTTCTTCGGTTTGAATGGTCAATCCTGACCGGAGGAACGCTTCCCCGTCAATGCGAAACCGGCGGGGGAATGGCCAAGCCAGCCACTGAATGGCAGAGTGCCGTCGAAAGAAAGCAGAGGAAAGCCCCATGGCGCGCAAGAAACCCGAAGAACTCCGCAGCCATCGCTGGTTTGGCGTGGATGATATACGCGCCTTCGGCCATCGGTCCCGCATGCTGCAAGCCGGTTATTCGGAATCGGATTTTCGCGGCAAGCCTGTGATCGGCATCATCAATACCTGGTCGGAGCTCAGCCCCTGCCATTTCCATTTCCGCACAAGGGCCGAGGAAGTGAAGCGGGGAGTGTGGCAGGCCGGCGGCTTTCCCGTGGAATTGCCCGCGCATCCCGTGACGGAGCAATATCAGAAACCGTCTTCCATGCTCTATCGTAACCTTCTGGCGATGGAGACGGAAGAACTGGCGCGCAGCCAACCTTGCGATGGGCTGGTGCTGCTGGGCGGCTGCGACAAAACGCCGCCTGGCTTGATGATGGGCGCGATCACCGCTGGCCTGCCCTGTATTTTCGTACCCGCCGGCCCAATGCTGCGCGGCAATTGGCGCGGCAAGACGCTCGGTTCAGGCAGCGATGTCTGGAAATATCACGCTGAATTGCGCGCCGGGAATATCACCGAAGCGCAATGGAAGGATATGGAAGGCGGCATTGCGCGCAGCTTCGGCACCTGCATGACAGCAGGCACGGCCGCCACCATGATGCTGGCCGTGGAAGCGCTTGGCTTCACCCTGCCTGGCGCTTCTTCCATTCCGGCCGCCGATTCCGCGCATCCG
>CALRPR020000034.1:0-34959 GCA_943370125.1 Allobosea thiooxidans
ATTGGCTGCCACGGTCGCTATGGAAAATGCAGCCCCGCGGCGGGGACCGGAGCGCGATGGCCATTTTCAGCGCGCGGAGCGCCAGGTCGCGTTTCAGGCGATCACTGACGGCCCAGCCGATCACGCGCCGGGAGTGCAGGTCCAGGATCACCGCCAGATAGAGCCAGCCCTCCCGGGTCCAGATGTAGCTGATGTCAGATCATCCGCAACCTGGCGCCGCGAAAGCCCGCTGGTCAGCGCTATCCGGCGTGGTTCACCTGACATCGAAGCCTTGGTCGCCAACGGCTTCAATGCAGATTTCAATGCAAAAAAGATGAGCATTTCATCAAGGCAGGAAAGGCACCAAAACAGGCCTTCATCGCCATCATGCGAAAGATCATCATCCTCGCAAATGCGCTTCTCAAAAAGGGTAGAAAATGGCAACAAGGGGGGCTTGACCATCTTGGATACTCTAAAATTTCAAGCGACAGAAAGAAGCCGCATGACAGACCATCCCCTGATGCAGGAAATCGCACCCATCCTGCCTGAGCTGATCGCGATCAGAAAAGACATTCACGCCCATCCAGAATTGGGCATGGAAGAAACCCGCACCGCGGCGCTGGTGGCGGCGCGCCTGCGCAGCCTTGGCATTGAAACCACGGAAGGCGTTGGCCGCATGGGCGTGGTGGGCACGCTGCGCGGCAAGCGCCCAGGCCAAGGCGCGATTGGGCTCCGCGCTGATATGGACGCGCTGGCGCTGACGGAGGCGACCGATCTTCCCTATGCCTCCCAGCATGCCGGGAAGATGCATGCCTGCGGGCATGATGGGCATACCACCATGCTGCTGGGTGCTGCGCAGATGCTGGCGCAGAATCGCGATTTTGCCGGCACGGTGCATTTCATTTTCCAACCCGCCGAAGAAGGCCGTGGCGGCGCGCGCGCCATGCTGGATGATGGGCTGTTCGAACGTTTCCCCTGCGATTCGGTCTACGGCATGCACAATATGCCGGGGCTGCCGCTTGGCCATTTCGCGCTTTGCGACGGCCCCATGATGGCCGGTTCTGGGCGCTGGAAAGTCCAGTTTCGCGGCACGGGCGGCCATGGCGGCAATTCACCCCATTTGGCGAGTGACATCACTGTCGCGCAGGCGAATTTCATCACAGCGCTACAAAGCATTGTCAGCCGCAATGCGCCGGCGCTGGAAAGCGTGGTGATCAGTGTTGGGCATATCTCTGGCGGGTCCGTGGATGCGCTGAATGTGATGCCCTCAGAAATCCTGGTGGGCGGCACCATGCGCGCCTTCAATCCCGCCATGCAGAAGCTTTTGGATGATCGCATGCGCGAAGTGGCGGAACTCACCGCCCGCATGCAGGGCGCGAGCGCTGAGGTAACGCTTTGGTGGGGTGCCGCGCCGCTGATCAATCACACGCGCGAAACCGCCATCATGGCGGATAGCGCACGCGCATTGGTGGGCGATGGCGCGGTGAATGACCAGATGACCCCCGTGACGGGTGGTGAGGATTTCGCCTTCATGCTGCAAGCCAAGCTGGGCGCCTTTGTCTTCTTGGGCAATGGCACCGCGCCGGATGGCAAGGCCCATGCGTTGCATACGCCGCTTTATGATTTCAACGATGCCGCCCTGCCCCATGGCGTGGCATTCTGGGTCAATCTGGTGCGGCGGGAAATGAACAGCGTAGAATGATGATTGAAGGGCGGCGCCTTGAGTAAAGCGCCGCCCTTTTCAGGCTACTTCACCTCAACCCCATAGACATCCCGCGCCGCATGGGCGGTAATCAGCCCATCCGCGACATCGCGCTTCACCAGTTCCGGATCGCGCGCCTTGGGGTCACCCATGCCGCCACCGCCAGGCAGTTTCAGCAATAGGCGCCGGCCTTTCGGGATGACCTGAAAACCCTTGGTGCGCAGCACGGTGCCGTTGGCGTCATTCAGCCCAACCCAGCCGCCAGCCCCCTGCCCGCCACCATCGCGGCCCTTGGGTGGATTGGCGACGCGATCGAAAATCGCATTCACCGCGAATTCCGCATCGCCCTTGGCGCCGATTTCCATGATCTGGCCAAAGCCGCCGCGTGTCTTGCCGGCACCTGCGGAATCAGGGCGGAGTTCCTTCTTCCAGAAGATCACGGGTGCGACGTTTTCAGTCGCTTCCACCGGCATGGTGCGCACGCCGGATGGGAAGGCCGTGCCATCCAGCCCATCCTTGGTCGGCCGCGCGCCCGTACCGCCGGAATTGAAGGTGATGATTTCAAAATCATCCACCTCAGCTTCCTGGCCCGAGACCTGAGAACCACCACGCAGCGGTGGATTCCAAAGCGCGGAGGAGCCTTCCGCATTCACCCGGTCCGGCACTGCCTGATGGAGGCACCCCATCATCAAATCCGGGATCAATTGCCCGATCACGTGCCGCACACTGACAGGATAAGGGCGCGGCGCATTCAGGATGGAACCTTCGGGGATTTCCATCTCAAACGGCGCCAGGCTCGCCCAATTATTCGGGACTTCCGGGGCGACCACGCATTTGATGCCGAAGCAGGAATAGGCGCGGCAATAGGCGGGCGGCACATTGATGCCGCGGCCGGAAAGCCCCGAAGTGCCGGCATAATCCACCACAATTCGATCCGCATGGATGGTCATGGCCGCCTTCAGTGTCACCGGCGCCTCATACCCATCCGATTTGATATCAGAACGGAAAGTGCCGCGCGGTAGCTTGGCGATTTCAAGCAGGGTCGCGCGGCGGCTGGCTTCAAAAATATACTCTGCCAAATCATCCAGGCTATCCATCGCGAACTCGTTCATCATTTCAACAAGTCGCTTGGAACCGGCGTCATTGCAGGCGCAAAGGGAATAGATATCGCCTTCCAACTCCACCGGCGTGCGCGATCCCGCACGGATGAAATCGAAAAACGTCTCATTCGGTGCGCCGGCATCGAAGCATTTCACGATGGGAATATAGAGCCCTTCTTCGAAAACGCTCCGCCCTTCCGGGCCCATGCCAAGACCGCCGATATCAATGATATGCGCGGTATTGGCGAAAAGCCCGACAATCTTGCCGCCACGAAAGGCGGGCGAGACCACGGTCAGGTCATGCAAATGCCCGGTCGCGAGCCAGGGGTCATTGGTAATGTAGTGATCCCCGGGCTTCATGCTGGCTACCGGGAATTTCGCCAGGAAGTGGCCGACCGATTCCGCCATGGAATTCACATGGCCCGGCGTGCCGGTTACGGCCTGGGCCAGCATGCGTCCTTGCAGGTCAAAGACGCCGGCGGAAAGATCACCCGCTTCGCGCACCGTGGTGCTGAAGGCGGTGCGAATCATGGTTTGCGCCTGTTCTTCGACCACCGCGATCAGGCGATTCCATTGGATCTGGCGTTGGATTGTCGCCAGCGCGCCGGTTTCCTTCATCGTGCAGCCTCCTGCGTCAGATCGAGATAGCCCAGCCCATCCATCCGGCAAACCCAGCCCGGGCCAATCAAGGTGCTGGTTTCCGCTTCCGAGATAATGGCGGGGCCGGCCACGGTGGCACCGGGCTGCATCGCCTCACGTTCATATACTTGCCATTCGGCCACTTCGCCGGTGGCGGTATCGCGCACCATTTGCACGCGGATCGGGCTTGGCGCTGGCGCATCCGCCACCGCCGCCGCCGGTTCCACATGCGCTTCAATGGTGCGGACCGTGACGGCGAAGGACAGGATTTCAACATCCGAACCTGGCACCGGACGGTCATAGAAACGGCTATATTCCGAATCATACAGCGCGCGAATTTCGCGTACATCCTGTTGGGTCAAAGCCCTGGGGGGAATGGGCACGGCAATTTCATGCCCCTGCCCGACATAGCGCATATAGGCGATGCGCGTTTCCTCGATTGGCGCACCAAAGGCGCCTTCCGCCACCACGCCCGCCGCTTCGCGCGACATGGCGGCGAGCAGACCATTCACCGCAGCAATGTCAAAGCTGCCGAAGCGCTGATAGAGCGACTTCACCACCTCATAAGCGACCGGCGCGCGGAGGAAGCCAATCGCGCTACCCACACCAGCGCCGGATGGCACCAGAATGCGCTTCACGCCGATTTTCTCCGCCACGCGATAGCCATGCACGGGGCCGCCACCACCAAAGGCAATCACCACGCGGCCTTCGTAATTCTTGGCGCTTTCAATGGCATGCACGCGCGCGGCATTGGCCATATTCTCATCAACCATCTCAACCACGCCAAGCGCTGCCATATCAGCGGAAAGTGCGAGCTTCCCACCCACATGTTCAGCCAGCGCCTTGCGAGACTCATCCGGATAAAGCCTGAGCGCACCGCCCGCGAAAAGCTCCGGATCGTAGCGGCCAAGGGCAAGATTGGCGTCGGTCACCGCCGGGTGCGTGCCGCCACGCCCATAACAGGCAGGGCCGGGATCAGCGCCGGCGCTTTCAGGACCCACCTGAATGCGCCCCATGCTATCCACCTGCGCGATGGAACCGCCACCCGCGCCGATTTCCACCATTTCAATCACGGGAATGCGGAGCGGCAGGCCAGAGCCCTTCTTGAAGCGCCCAACACGCGCGACTTCAAAAGTGCGCGACGCCTGCGGGCGGAAATCATCAATCAGACAGACCTTGGCAGTGGTGCCGCCCATGTCGAAGGACAGCACCTTATCAAAGCCACGCTGCCGCGCGACAAAGGCCGAGAATATCGCACCCCCCGCCGGGCCGCTTTCCACCAGACGAATCGGGAAACGCGCCGCGGTATCAATGGTGGTAAGGCCACCGCCCGACAGCATCAGATAAAGCGGGCAGGCGAGCCCTGCTTCTCGCAACCCCAATTCCAATTGCTTCAAATAGCGCGCCATCAAGGGCTGCACATAGGCATTGGCGACGGTGGTTGAAAAACGCTCCCACTCGCGCATTTCGGGCGAGACTTCTGAGGAAAGCGAAACCGGCAATTCCGGCCAGGCTTCCCGCACAATCTCGGCCGCGCGGCGTTCATGGGTTGGGTTCACAAAGCCATGGATGAAACCAATCGCGAGGCTTTCAATACCCTCGGCGCGCATGAAAGGAATATGCGCGCGCACCGCGGCCTCATCCAAGGCCAGTAACACTTTGCCGGTATTATCCAGGCGTTCCGGCACCGGCAGGCGCCAGCGGCGCGGCACAAGCGGCTTAGCCAATTCAATGTTTAGATCATATTGGTCATAACGCGCTTCATTCGCGAGTGCCAAAACATCGCGAAAACCTTCCGTTGTGATCAGCGCGGTCTTCGCCCCTTTGCGTTCGATCACCGCATTGGTGGCAAGCGTGGTGCCATGGATCACCAACGCCAGATCGGCAGGCTTCATGGCGGCCTTGGCCAACACCTGCTGCACCCCTTCCAGCACGCCCTTTTCAGGCGCGGCAGGCGTGGTCAGGACCTTGGCGGTCCAGCGCTGGCCATCCTTTTCAATGGCCAAGTCTGTGAAGGTGCCGCCGATATCAACGGCGAGGCGAGCAGTCATTGGAGCTCCTTAATCAATGAAAGACGAGCAATTGATCACTATCGACTCAAACCGGTAGCCGAACACCGCGCAACCCCGCTTCGCTGATGAGCCGGGCCAGGAGACCATCGCTCAGCGCCGCAGCGACAAAGTTATTGATGGCGGGCATGGCCTGCTCTGCCTCAGCCTTCGGCACTGCAATGGACATCAGCACTAGATTGAAGCGGCCTTCCAGCACGCGTGCCCCGGGCAGCTTTTCTACAATGCCATGACACAGATGCGTGTTATCGCCATAGGCATCGGCGCGCCCGTCGGACAAGGCTGCGCGCGCCGCCTCCAGACCGCCGGGCACGCGAACCAAAGTTGCCGCACGCAAGTTACGCGTAAGCACACCATCGGGTGCCGACCCCTCTGCCACCGCAACGCGTATGCCTGGGCGGTCGACTTCCTCAGCGTGGCGCAGCGCGCTGCTGGGACCGACAACATAACCGTTGTCTACCTCAAGAAAGGGTACACTGAACGCAAGGTGTTCACCTCGCGCCGGATCGCGCGCCGCTAGGCCCACATCCCAGGCGCCCTGGCCCACACTCCCGTTATAGCGGGCTGGATTGTCGTAACTGACTAGCTCCAAGGGTCGCCCGAGGCGCCTGGCTAGCGCCTGGGCAAGGCCGACAGTCACGCCACCGGTCGTACCATCTGGACCGCGCGTGACCAGCACCGGATTGGACAAAATGATCGCCGCGCGAAGGGGCTTGGTTGGCGTTTCAGCTAGGGCAGGCATTGCAAGCGCTCCAAGCAGAAGGATGCGACGCCCGCTCACGTGTACCCCATTGCGAAACGTTGGATTACAGCGCAAGCGGCCGCAAAATCTTCCATGCGCATAGCTTCCTTCGGATTATGACTGCCATTCTGATTACGAACGAAAAGCATCGCTGCCGGCACGCCCGCTTCGGCAAAGGCCGCCGCATCATGCCCGGCACCCGATGCCATTTGCCGATAGCGAATACCAAGCGCCTTGGCCGCGCTTTCTATGCCCGCCCGCACGCCCTGATCCATGGGCGCGGAGAGGCTCCCTGTTTCCGGGCCAAGATCAAACCGCACACCGCGGCGCGCTTCAATTTCGGCCACGATGCGCCCCATGGCGGCGAAAAGCAAATCGCGTGAGGCTGGATCAACGCTGCGAATATCAAGCTGAAAACGCGCCTCCCCGGCGATTTTCGTGAAGCCTGCTTCTTCCGTGGTGGCCATGGTGCAGAAGGTGCAAACCATGGCATGGCCCAACGCTTCCAGCCGGCACCATTCCTCATCCAGCCGATACACAAGCTCGGCCAAGGCAACCGCCGCATCGCGCCGATAGCGCCGCGCCGTCGCCCCCGAATGATTATATTCGCCAACCACACGCGCAGCACGCAGCCGGCGCGATCCGGGAATGCCGGTCACAATGCCAATGGGCAGCCCTTCGGAATCGAGGCTCGGCCCCTGTTCAATATGCACTTCCAGAAAGGCTGCGGTATTGTCGGGGCCGAGCAGATGCTCACCGCGCGCCACCGCATCAGGATCAAAGCCTTCTTCGCGCATATGTTCGGCCAGAGTCCGGCCACTATCGGTGCGCTTCACGTCAAGGATTTCAGGCGCCAGCAACCCAAGCGCGGCCTTGCTGCCGGGATAGGAAGTTGGGAACCATTGACCTGCTTCCTCGGCACGGATCGCCATCACCGTCATGTCGCGGGCGGGCTGGAACCCTGCGCGCTTCATGCCGGCCACCGCGGCCAACCCCGCCAGAACCCCGGCGGCGCCATCGAAATTGCCGCCCTCACGCACGGAATCGAGGTGACTGCCCATGATGATCCGCTTCGCGGCGCGATCCGTCCCGGGCAGGGTCATGTATAGATTGCCCGCGACATCATTGCGGCATTCCAGGCCGAGTTCTTCGGCGGCGTCACGCACCAATTGATGCGCAATACGCTCACCGCGCCCATAGGCTTCGCGCGTGACACCTTCGCCATCGCGGGTGGCGTCTCGCAGCGCGTCAAAAAACCGCGCCGCGAGGTCCATATCGGGGGTCAGATTGGGCAGCATGTGCAGGCTTACAGCATGCTCCGCACGCGCCCGCCATCCACGCGGATCATGGAAGCGGTGATATAAGCACCGGTCTCACCCGCCAAAAACGCGCCCATCGGCCCATATTCCGCCGGCATGCCAATGCGGCCGGCGGGGATTTCCTTGGCCGTCTGGGCCAGGATTTCATCCTCCGACACGCCCGTTTGCTTGGCGCGAATGGCGGTATTGGTGGTGATGCGATCGGTCAGAATGCTGCCCGGCGCCAGCACATTCATGGTCACGCCATCGGCGGCCACTTCCGCGGCCAGCGTCTTCAGCCAACCCCAGATCGAAGCGCGCAACGTATTGGAAAGGGCGAGTGTCGGAATCGGGTGCTGCATGCCCGTGCTGCCCACCACAATCACGCGACCCCATTTTTGCGCGCGCATCGCCGGCATCAGGCGATTGGTGATGCGAATGGGGGAAAGCACGATATTCTGAAACCACTTGACCAGATCTTCTTCCTTCATCTGGGAAGCAGTGCAGACCGGCGGCCCGCCATGGTTCAGCACCAGGATATCCACGCCCCCCATGGCGGCGACAGCGGCATCGGCCAGCTTGTCCATCTCCGCCCCGGACGAGACATCAGCCGGAATGCCATAGGCGGCCTTGGCGCCGAGCGCCTTCAATTCGGCCGCCACCTTATCGAGGCTTGCCTGTTCGCGCCCGCTGACGGTCACAATGGCGCCCTCGGCCGCGATGGCATCCGCGATGGACCGCCCGAGTCCCTTGGAACCGCCCATGACCAAGGCCCGCTTGCCCTTCAAACCCAAATCCATGACCCGTCTCTCCACGAAAGAATGATGCCGCGACCCTGCCCCCTCACCCGCCCTCTGGCAAGACGGGCCAAGCCGGGCCATGGTGCCGGCACATCAGACCAGCGGAGCGAAACCCCTCATGGCCAAGCCAGTCATTCTCGTCACCCGGAAATTGCCCGAGGCTATTGAGGCGCGGCTAACCGAAGTTTTCGACGCCAGGCTGAACACCGAGGACGCACTTTGGGGCCGCGACGGCGCTGAGATCGCCGCCCGCGCCAAGGCCTGTGGTGCAGCCGGCATCCTATGCGCTGCCGGCGATGCGATGAATGCCGCCGCTATCAATGCCTTGCCGGAAAGCGTGAAGGTGATTGCGACCTTCAGCGTCGGCTTTGACCATATTGCCATTGATGCCGCGCGCTCGCGCGGCATTGCCGTGACGAATACGCCCGAAGTGCTGTCCTTCGCGACCGCCGAATGCGCCTTCACCCTGATGCTGATGGCCGCCCGCCGCGCCGGAGAAGGCGAGCGCATAGTCCGCGCCGGGCGCTGGGAAGGTTGGGCGCCAACGCAGCTCATGGGTGTCACGCTGCAAGGCAAAAAGCTTGGCGTTTTGGGGTTTGGCCGCATTGGCCGCGAATTGGCCGCCATGGCGCGCGGCGTGCAGATGGAAATCCACTACCGCGACATGCAGCGCCTGCCGGCGGAAATCGAACAGGGTGCCATTTTCCACGAAACCGATGCCGGCTTCCTGGCCACGATTGACGTGCTTTCCATGCATGTCCCGGGCGGCGAGGGCACGCGCAAATGGCTGAACCCTGAACGCCTGGCGCAGATGAAAAAGGGCGCCATTGTCATCAATTCCGGCCGCGGTCCTTCCGTGGATGATGAAGCGCTGATCGCTGCCCTGAAATCCGGCCATATCCGCGCCGCCGGGCTTGATGTTTATGATGGGGAACCGCGCGTGCATCCGGGCTATATGACGCTTGAGAATGTTGCGCTGCTGCCGCATCTCGGTTCCGCCACCATCGAAACGCGCCATGCCATGGGCATGCGCTGCATTGAAAACCTCGCCGCTGTGCTGGTCCAGGGCATTTCGCCCCCGCATCGCGTCGTCTGATCTTTCGCTCTCAACACCAAGGAAGCACCCGATGAATTTCGATTTCGCGAAAATCCCCTTTGAACAGGCCTATAAGCTGGTGGTGTCCACCGTTGTGCCGCGGCCGGTGGCCTGGGTGGTCACGAAGGACCAGGATGGCGTTGTGAATGCCGCGCCCTATTCCTTCTTCAATGCCTTCTCCGACAATCCCGTGGTGGTGGGCTTTGGCTGCGGGCCGCGCGCGCCGGGGGCCCTGAAGGATACGGTCGCGAATATCGAAGCGACGGGGCAATTCGTGGTGAATATGGTCTCGGCCGATCTGGCCGAGAAAATGAACATCACCGCGGTGGATTTCCCGCCTGGCGTTAGCGAAATCACCGAAGCAGGGCTTTCGACCGCGCCTTCCACCAAGGTCGCCGTGCCGCGCATTGCCGAAAGCCCGGTGGCGTTGGAATGCGAGATTTTCCAGTTCGTGCCTGCAGGGCGCCACATCATCGTGCTCGGCAAGGTGGTTGGGATGTATGTGCAGGATGATTGCGTGATGGATCTGGCGAAATACTACATTGATACGCCGAAGCTTGACCTGGTCGGGCGCATGCATGGGCGCGGCTGGTATGCGCGCACCACGGACCGTATCGAAATCCCGCGCATTGATCTGGATGAATGGGAAGCCAGCAAAAAGAAGGGCTGAGGTGATGCGGGAAGGGCCTAAGCCAAGCATGATCACACGTCGTCTTGGTTTTGCACTTCCCTTGCTGCCTTGGGCAGCGCAGGCACAGGGACCAGCCTGGCCGTCCCGCCCCATCAGGTTGATTGTGCCTTTTGCGCCTGGTGGCACAACGGATGTTGTTGGCCGACTGGCGGCAGAGAAACTCGGCCCCAGGCTTGGCCAGCCCATGCTGGTGGAAAACCGCCCCGGCGCGGGGGCGACGCTTGGCGCGCAATTGGTCGCCCGGGCGGAGCCTGATGGGCATACGCTGCTGGTGTCATCTTCCACCTCGCATGGCGTTTCGCCCGCGATCTATCCGAATATCGGCTATGACCCGATGGCAGATTTCGCGCATATCGCGTTGCTGTCACGCACGCCCCCTGCCCTGCTGGTCACGCGCAGTCATCCCGCGCGCAATATCCAGGAATATCTGGAATTGGGCCGACGAGAGCGTGAATTGACGCTCGCCGTGGCGGCCATTGGCACCTCCTCCCATCTGGCCGGCGTGCGGCTTGGTCAGGCGCTGGGGGTTGAGGTGCGCTCAGTTGTCTATCGTGGCGTTGGGCCGGCGCTGACGGATGTGATTGCCGGTATTGTGCCCGGCATTATTGATAGCCTGCCTTCCGCGGTTGGGCATATCCGCAGCGGATCACTGCGCGCCTTGGCGCTATTGAGCGAAACCCGTTCGCCGCTATTTCCTGATTTGCCCACCATGCGCGAAGCTGGGCTTGATGTGGTCTCGGCGGCCTGGTTTGGCATTTCCGCTCCCGCTGCGACACCTGCGCCTATTCTGGCGAGGCTGACGCGCGAAACCCAGGCCATGCTCGCCGAACCCGAAACACGCGCAAAGCTTGAGGATTTGGGCGGCGCGCCCCCGCCATGGACGCCGGCCGAATACACAGCCTTCATCAGAAGCGAATTGGCAACGCTGGGTGCGCTGGCGCGTGCTGCGGATATCAAGCCGCAATAGGTTTATCATAAGCCCGCCCGCTTGCACTCACGCGCCAATGCGTCAGGATGGCCTCAGGGTGAGGAAACGCATCATGATCAACCGCCGTACACTTGGCATGGCAGCGCTGCCATTTCTGATCCGGCCGGCGCAAGCACAAGCCTGGCCAACCAGACCCATTCGGCTAGTGGTGCCATGGCCGCCAGGACAAGCAACGGATCAGGTCGGGCGGCTAATGGCGCAACGGCTTTCGGAAAGGTTGGGCCAGCCCATCGTGCCGGAAAATCGGCCAGGTGCGGGGGGCAGCATCGGCACAGATATCGTCGCGAAAGCCGTGCCGGATGGTCATACCCTGCTTGCCGCGTCTATCGGGCCGATCAGCCTGGGGCCGCTGATCCATCGCACGCCTTATGATGTTGACCGCGATCTGGCGCCGGTCGCGCGGTTTTCGGGCTCCCCCTACATCCTGGTGGCGCGCGCAGATTTCCCGCCACCCGATGCGCGCGCCCTGCTGGCTTTGCTGCGCGCCAATCCCGGCAAATACACCTATGCGTCTTCCGGCGCGGCGGGATCGCAACATGTGTTGACCGCGCTTTTTCTTGCTCGTGCGAATGTGGATGCGCTGCATATCCCCTATCAGGGCAGCGGCCCCGCCATGGCGGCTGTGCTTGGTGGCCAGGTGCATTTCGCCATCGAAACGCTCGCCGCTTCCGGCACGCTGATCCGCGAAGGCAAGCTCAAGGCCTATGGGTCCACCAGCGGGCGGCGCAGTCGCTTGGCGCCTGATATCCCTCCGCTGGCGGAGGCCGCCGATATGCCGGGCTATGATTATACCGGCTGGATCGGCCTGATGGCCCCCGCCGCTACGCCACCCGCCATCATCGCGCAAATTGCAGGCGCCGTGGAACAAATCGCCGCGCAGCCAGACACGCATGAGCGTTTGACTAATATCGGAACCGAGGCTTTCTTCGCCGGCCCGGATGCTTTCCGACAGGTTTTGGCGGAGTATCGCTCAAATTTCGAAGCTGTCATTCGTCAGCTTGGCATTCGCGCAGAGTAAGACAGGATAGGAGAGAGACCCATGACCAAGACAGTCGGCTATATGCTGGCCGAAAGCCTCGCGGCGCATGACATTGACATCATCTATTGCGTGCCGGGGGAAAGCTATCTTGGCCTGACTGATGCGCTGAGCGAATTCCCGGGCATCAAGCTGGTGGTCTGCCGGCATGAAGGTGGCGCGGGCTTCATGGCGGCTGCCGATGGGCGCATGCGCAATGGCCGTGCTGGCGTGGCGCTGGTCTCACGCGGGCCGGGGGCGACCAATGCCATGATCGCGCTGCACACGGCCTATCATGATGCAACGCCGCTGGTGATTCTGATCGGCCATGTGGAACGCAAGGATATTGGGCGGCTTGCGCTGCAGGAACAGAATTATTCTCGGCTTTTGTCCGACATCACCAAAGGTGTCTTCGAAGTCCTAGAACCGATCCAGGCGAGCGAGACGATTGCGCGCGCCTTCCATTTGGCCGAATCCGGCACCCCCGGCCCCGTCGCGGTGATCCTGCCTGAGGATATTTTTGACGCCCCCGCGGAAGGCCCAGTGGTGAAGCCGCGCGCCATGCCCATGGCCGGCCCGCGCGCTGAGGATTTGGATCAGCTTGCGGAATTGCTTGCCAATGCTGAACGCCCGCTGGTGCTGGTGGGCGGTGCGCTGGCGACGCATGGCGAGGCTGCCTCTGCCGAATTGAACCGCCTGGCCGAGGCCTGGACGCTACCGATCAGCCCAACCCATCGCCGACCGCATCTGTTTGATGCCGATCATCCGAATTACGGCGGCTATATGGGTATTCGCGTGCCAAAGCCGCTGATCGAGGAAATGAAAAAGGCCGATCTGATGATCTGCCTTGGCGAACGCATGTCGGATTCGATCAGCCAATCCTATAGCTTCCCCGCGGCACCCGAACCGCAGCTAACCATGGTGCAGGTCTGGCCGGATGCGAATGAAATTGGCCGCGTCTGGCGGGTGGATTTGCCGATTGCGGCTGATCCGCTTGCTGTTATTCGTGGCTTGCTTGCGCGCAATGCCCCGGAAGCGAGTGAGGCGCGCAAGCGTTGGGTTTCTGGCCTCAATGCCATTCACCGCGAACTGCTGGCGCCCGAATGGGACAAGATGGAAGATGGCGTGAATTTCGGCGCGGTCTGCGCGGCGGCGGCACGGCATGTGCCGCGTGACGCGGCCATTACGTCGGATGCCGGGAATTTCTCGTCCTTCCTGCATCGCTATTTCCCCTTCCGGCAGACGCAGTGTTTCCTTGCTTCCGTGGTCGGCGCCATGGGCGCGGCGGTGCCCATGGCAGTCGCGGCGTCGCTGCGGCGCAAGGGCAAGCGCGCGGTCGCGTTTGCGGGTGATGGCGGGATTTTGATGACCGGGAATGAAATCGCGACAGCGGTGCGCGAGGGCGTCGCGCCGGTGATCATTCTGTCCGATAATTCCTGCTACGGCACGATCGGCATGCATCATGAAGGCCGCTATCCGGGCCGCGCCTATGATGCCGCGATCCGGCTTTCCAACCCGGATTTCGTCGCCTGGGCCAAGGCCTTTGGCGCGGCGGCGGTTTCCATTGAGACCGAAGATCAGATTGAAGGCGCGCTGGCTGAGGCCTTCGCCATCACGGATCGGCCGGTGCTGGTGCATGTGAAATCCTCCGCCATGCAGGCTTCCGCCTGGCGCAAAAGGACCATGCCGCTGCCGGCTGCTTGAGATTTTCAGGATCGGGCCTGCGATATTTTTTGCAGGCCCGAATTTGGGTGAATTTATTGTAATTTATTGGTAATTCTAGCGCCGCCTATCAGAAGAATTGCGGAGGTTTTTATCTGAATCGAAATACTTGCTCATTTCAAAAGCACATTTTGTCTGCGCTGCGTTAAACGCTCGAAAAACATTCTCCCCTAAACTGAACTTCGCAGCACACTGACGACGAAATCATTCAGTCATCAGTGCAACCTCTTTGCGAAAGGAAAGTTTTGGATGATGAAAAAACTTATGGCGCTGGGTTTCGCGCTCGGCCTCGTTTCAACCCCTGCACTTGCTCAAGTCGAACTCGGCAATGGCTTTTCGGTGACCGGCTCGGCCGTTGGGCAGACCGATTACATGTTCCGCAACATCAGCCAGACCCGCAATCGCCCGGCCGTTCAGGGCAGCCTGGAACTTTCCCATGAAAGTGGCTTCTACGTTGGTGGCTTCGTCAGCAATGCCACCTTCGTCGGCACCGATGCGCGCCAGGAAGTGGATGGGCTTGCGGGCTTCCGCTTTGAACTGAGCGGCCTCAAGGTTGATATTGGCGGCGTCTATTATTCCTACCCCGGCTATACCGCTGCGTCCAACCAATATGATCTCGCCTTTGCTGAAGGTGTGATGAAGCTCTCCTACGAAATTGACGACGTGACGCTGCTCGGCACTGCGGCCTATTCGCCGGATTTCTTTGGTAGCTCTGGTACGGGCGTGTGGCTTGAAGGTGGCTTTGATTGGAAGACGCCGGTGTTTGATGTGACGCTGTCAGGCCGCCTGGGCTATCAGTGGATCGAACGCAATGAACGCTTCGGCGCGCCGGATTACCTTGCCTATGGCATCTTCCTGCAGCGCGAAATCGCCGCGGGCTTTTCGGTCTCTGTTGGCTATTACGGCACTGACATCAGCCAGAAGGAATGCCTTGATCTGAAAATCTGCGACAATCGTGTGATGGCAGCGCTTACCTGGAAATTCTGAAACGCGCGGCTTTCAGAATCGCTTTGAAGAACCCGCCCCGGTCATTGGCCTGGGCGGGTTTTTTGCGTCGCGACCCAGTCACTCCGCCGCGATTCGGCTCGGGTCAAGCACCACTTGCGGAATGTCATAGCTGCGCAAATCACCATAAAGCCGTGGCAGATCGGCTTCGAACAAGCCACGCGTCACCCCCGCTGCCAAGCGCGGCGCTGCCATTGTCATGGCATTGATGGAAGACCCAGCGGGACCGAAGGACATGGTAGTGCCAATGCCAAACAGATGGATATCGCGAATCCAGGGAGTCTCACCGGCCCGCTTTTCCACAAAGGCATAATCAGCCGCCAGATAGGGAAACTCCCCAAGCCTTTCGCTCGCTTCTTCAGCCGGCGGCGTATAGCGATCCGCCCAAAGCGCAATGTTATCCGCGCAGTCGCCAAGTGCGGGGATCAGCGCGGGGTCCATGCGCACGCCCGTGCCGCAAATCGCATAATCGGCGAGGAAGTCACCGCGCGTTGTCGCCAATTCAACGCGCCCATCCACCACGCGTGCCCCGGTCCAGGGGCGGCCGACATGCATGGTGAAATTCGGAAAGGCATTGACCCGCGCATAGGTATCGGCCGGAAAGCCCTCGCGCAGTCCAAGAATGTAGGACATGAAGCGCCAGCGCCATTCATCCGGCATTTCGAAGATATGACGCATAAATCCGGCAAAGGTCAGCCAGCGATAGGGCTGAATGATCATGGGATCGGCACGGCGGCAGAACAGATGCACCTCTGCCGCCCCAGCCGCCAGCGCCATGGCGGCATTGTCAAAGGCCGAGGCACCCGCGCCCAGCACCGCCACCACACGGCCCTTCAACGCCGCGAAATCAATCGCATCCGCGCTATGGGCACGAAGCTCAGCCGGCAGCACGCGCAGGAAATCAGGCATCCACCATTCGCCAACGCCTTCCTGACCCGTCGCCAACACAACCTTGCGCGCCAGATAAGGCCCGGCTGAGCTTTCCACCCTAAGACAGGGCAGACCATCATCCGTGTGCGCGGGCGAAATGCGCCCGGCCTCCACGCCGTTTTGCACCGGCAAGGCCAGAACGCGGCGCAGCCAATTCAAATAATCCTGCCAGGCTTCGCGCGGGATCATGCGCATGGCAGCGAAATGCGCCGCGCCAAACTGCGCCTCATGCCAGGCCTGATAGGTCAGCGACGGTATGCCCAAATCTGGCCCATTCTGATCCTTCCAGGATCGCAAAGTCGGCATACGGGCATAGGTCACCCAGGGGCCTTCCTTGCCCTCCGACGCGCGGTCCAGCAGCAGGATATTGGCTACCTTGTCGCGCTTGAGCGCATGCGCGACGGCCAAGCCGCATTGCCCAGCGCCGATGACCAGGCAATCCAGCACCGGCGCGCCGCCGCTGGTTTTGGCCTCAAGCCAGGCGGCACGCGGATGGGCCACCAATTCCAGGTCGCGGCTGATATCGGCTTCAAGCTCGGTCAGATTGCGCGGGGCCGGCATGCGGGGAAGGCTCCTCTCGTTCAGGGCAAGCATCCAGGATTCCAGCGCGGGATGCAAAACCACGGCCAAACCCCACTTGAAGGCCGTGCAGGGCCATGTTTTCGCCCCATCTCGGTTGTTATCACCCCTTCTCGTAAACCCCTTGAGGCCCCGCTTTTGTCCCAGGACCCTCCCGCGCTTTCTATCGTCGTCCCCGCCTATAATGAGGAGGAGGTGCTGCCCCAATTCCATGCGCGGTTGGTGGCGGCCTTGGCGGCCATCGGCCTGTCCTGGGAAGTGGTTTATGTGAATGACGGTTCGAAGGACGGCACGCTTGCCGTCATGCTCGGCCTTCAGACACAGGATCAGCGCGTTTCCGTGCTCAATCTCAGCCGCAATTTCGGCAAGGAAATTGCGCTGACCGCCGGCCTTGATCACGCCCGCGGCACCGAAGCTGTGGTGGTGATTGACGCCGATCTGCAAGACCCGCCCGAGGTGATCCCGGATCTGATCGCCGCCTGGCGCCAGGGCTTCGATATCGCCTATGCGCAGCGCAATACCCGCGCCGGCGAAACCTGGCTGAAAAAGGCGACCGCTTCCGCGTTTTATCGGCTGATGCAGCGCATCAGCGGCAAGGTGCATCTGCCCCCCGATACCGGCGATTTCCGGCTGATGAGCCGCCGCGCCCTGGATGCGCTGCTGAAGCTGCGTGAACAGCATCGCTTCATGAAGGGGCTGTTTGCCTGGATCGGCTTTCCCGCCATCGCCGTGCGCTATGACCGCGCCCCGCGCGCTGCCGGCACCACCAAGTGGAATTACTGGAAGCTCTGGAATTTCTCGCTGGAGGGCATCACCTCCTTCACCGTCGCACCGCTCAAAATCGCGACCTATATCGGGCTGTTCACGGCGATCTGTGCCTTAGGCTATCTGGCGCAGTTGATCTTCCGGACTATTTTCTTCGGCAATCCTGTCGCTGGCTACCCAAGCCTTCTGGCAGTGACACTTTTCCTTGGCGGCGTGCAGATGATGATGCTTGGCATCATCGGCGAATATCTCGGGCGCATCTTCAACGAAACCAAGGGCCGGCCGCTTTATTTGGTGGAACGCTACCTGCCTGGCGATAAGGCGTGACGCGACCAGCCGCGAAAGCCTGGGCCGGGGCTGCGGCTTCGGTGCTGATCGGCTGGGCGGTGATCGCCTATGCCTTCGGGCTGCATATCCTGCCGCCCTGGAATGCCGGCTGGATGTTGAGCGGCATGATCGGCCCCGACCCGGTGCAATATTGGCTGGGCTGGAGCTTCTTTCGCCGCGCACCCTGGTCCTGGCCGCCCGGCCTCAATCCGCTTTGGGGGCTAGAGGTCAGCTCCTCCATTTACTACGCAGACGCGATCCCGCTGCTGGCGTTTTTCTTCAAGGCGATCAGCCCGGTGATAGAGGTTTCGCAGTACTGGGGGCTTTGGATTTATGGATGCGCGGCGCTGCAAGCTTTCATGGCGTGGCGCATCATCAGCCTTGCCACTGATGACCCTTTGGCGCGGCTGGCCGGCGCGGCGCTGTTTGTGCTGCAACCGACCATGCTCGCGCGCATGGGCGGGCATTTCGCGCTTTCGGCGCATTTCCTGCTGCTGATGGGGCTATGGCTTTGCCTGACGCGGGGGGCAAAGGGGCGCTGGGTGGCCTGGGCCAGCCTGCTGGTCTCAACCGCGCTCATCCACGCCTATCTGCTGCCCATGGTGGCGGCACTTTGGACTGCGGATGTGCTGGCGCGCTGGCTAGATGGCGCGAAGCGCGGCGGGCTTTTCGCTGAAATCATCATCATCTTTGCCCTGGCGGGCGCTGCACTTTGGGCGGGCGGGATGTTCATGTTGGGCGGCGGTTTTGGTGGTTCTTGGGGCGGCTATGGGCAGATGCAAATGGATCTGCTGGCGCCGCTTGATCCCTCGCCATGGGGCGCCTTTCTGCCGGATTTGCCCGGGCCGAACCATCTGGAAGTCGGGCATTCCTATGCCGGGCTTGGCGCGCTTTTGCTGGTGCTGCTTGGGCTGATTGCCTGGGCGAAGAACCCAACCAGGCCCGAAAGGCGCTTTTGGCCGCTGATCCTGGTGCTGGTGGCCATGGCGCTGTTTGCTGTTTCGCCGAATGTCTCCATTGCCGGCGTCAGCTTCACGATTATCGAACTGCCGCAATGGATTCTGCGCTATGCTGATGCGCTGCGTGCTTCGGAACGCTTCATCTGGCCGCTTGGCTATGCCGCGCTGATCATTTCGGTCTTTCTGCTGGTGCGCTGGCTCGGCGGGCGGCTTGCTGGCTTTGTGCTGGCCGGCCTGGTCGTGATCCAGGTCTTGGATATGCGCCCTGGCTTTGCCCGGCTGCATCACTTTTTCCCGCCAACTGCCGCCACCGTGCCCTTGCGCCTTTCCGACCCCTTCTGGGCCGAGGCCGCGCGGCATTACACCCGAATCCGCATCATCCCTTCCGGCAATCAGGCGCCGTGGTGGGAGGAGATCGCGGTTTTCGCCGCGACCAAGGGGCTGGAGACCGATGCGGTCTATCTGGCGCGAATCGACCCGAAGCGAGTGGCCGCGCTGAATGCCAAGCTGGCGCAGCAATTGGCGGAGGGGGAATTTGAGCCCCAAACCCTTTATGTTTTGGCCGATGAAGGCGCGCTTGCCCTGGCTGGTGCCAGCCATCAGCCGGGCCGGGACCTGATTGGCGGCTTTAACGGGCTTTGGGTGCTGGCGCCCGGATGGTATGCCCGCAGGTAAATTGGCTTCGCACCAATAACTTAGCCGGCGTTTTTCTCATTTATGCTGAAGCCGAGCCCGCAGCGCCGCAAAATATGCCGCGCTTGCCACAATCTAGCCGCAACCGCGGCCCAAATCCGCCCCCGTTGAGGACTTAAACCCTTCATCAATACCGGGAATCCGGTGCCCCCCAGTGAGAGGCCTCACCGCTTCTTTCTTTTAGGTTCGAAGGTTCAGGACACCATGTCCAGCGTACCCGTACAGACCATCCAGCAATCCAGAACCCAGACCGTTGGTTTGGAGCGCGACCGCAAGGCAGTGTTCCCAATTGCCAAGCGCGCGCTTGATATCCTTGGTGCAGGCGTCGGGCTTGTGCTGCTTTCCCCCTTCTTCCTGATCGTCGCCTTAATGGTGCGCGCCGATGGTGGCCCGGCCTTCTTCGCGCATCAGCGCGTTGGGCGCGGCGGCAAGCTTTTCGGCTGCCTGAAATTCCGCTCCATGGTGATTGATTCGCAAGCGCGGCTTGAAGCGCTGCTCGCGAACGATCCCGCGGCGCGCGCTGAATGGGAAGCGACCCGCAAGCTGAAGAATGACCCGCGCATCACGCGGATCGGGCGCTTCCTGCGCTCCACCAGCCTTGATGAATTGCCGCAGCTGATCAATGTGCTGCTCGGCGAAATGAGCCTGGTCGGCCCCCGCCCCGTGCAGGAAGCGGAGATTGATCGTTATTACGGCGCTTCTGCCGCGCATTACATGGCAGTGCGCCCTGGCATTACCGGCCTTTGGCAGGTGAGCGGGCGGAGCGAAACCTCTTACGAATCCCGCGTGGCGCTGGATGTTTCCTATGTGTCGCGCCCTTCGCTGCTGGCAGACATTTCTATTCTGCTGCGCACGCCGGTTGCAGTATTGTCGCGCCGCGGCGCCCATTGATGATGAACGGGCGCGGCCAGCTTCCCGCGCCCCTTCCTTGAAATCTCAGCGCGCCGCCGATTGAAGGAACTTCCGATGGCTGAGGCGCAACCTGCGGGAGCCGCGGAACGCGCAGGCGGGCGCAGGCTGGTCTCCGGCATTCTGTGGAATGGGCTTGGGCGCGGCCTGCCCTTGCTGCTGGCCCTTGTCATCACGCCGTTTCTGGTTGGCGCCCTTGGCGTGGAACGTTGGGGGCTTTTCACGCTTGCGCTTGCGCTGATCGGCATTTTCGGCGTTTTTGATCTTGGCCTTGGCATGGCGCTGACGCGCGGCGTTTCGGAAAAGCTTGGCACCGGCGCGGTTGAAGAAGCGCGTGCCATGATTGGGGCGACATTGCTGGCCCTGCTTGGTGTTTCTTCCATCATGGCGGCAGGGCTTTTTCTGGCGATGCCCTGGTTGGTAGGGCGCTTCCTGAATGTGCCGGAAGGCTTGCAGCGGGAAGCCATCATTGCCTTTCAATTACTGGCCGCCGGTGCGCCTTTGGTGGTGCTGAACGCCGCGCTTTGGGGCGTGCTTTCCGCCTGGCAGCGCTTTCGCATCGCCAATCTGGTGAATATCCCGCTCAATACCTTTTACTATCTCGGCCCTTTGCTGGTGCTGTTCGTTTGGAACAGCCTTGTCGGCGTGATGCTGGCGGTGATTTTGGTGCGGCTTTTCAGCGGCATTGCCTATGCCATCATTGCGCATCGCGATGTACCGGGGCTTGGCTTGCGCGAGGCACGCTTTGCCCTGATGCGGCCTTTGCTGCGCCAGGGTTTTTGGATGAGCCTTTCCGGTGCGCTGACGCAGCTATTGCTTTACGCGGATCGCTTCATCATTGGCGCAATGCTGACGCTTACAGCCGTGGCGTTTTACGCAACGCCGCTTGATCTGATTATGCGGCTTTGGATCATTCCGGTCGCGGTGGCGCAGACAATGTTGCCGGCCATTGCTTCTTCCTTCCGGGAACTGCCCGACCATACCGCCTTGCTGATCAAGCGCGGTGCGCTGATTGTGATGCTATTGAGCCTGCCTGCTTCCCTGATCTTGATTCCGGGTGCGGAGCTTTTCCTCAGGCTGTGGTTGGGCGCGGAATTCGCGACGGGCGGCGGGCCGGTGCTGCGTATTCTTGCCTTTGGCATTTTCTTTTCCTGCCTTGCTTTCATCCCCGGTGTTTTGCTGGAAGCTATTGGGCGGCCGGATGTGACGGCCAAATTCTCCTTAGTGCTTGCGGCGATTTTCCTGCCGCTCAGCGCCGCGCTTTTGCCCTGGCTTGGCATTGAAGGTGCGGCACTCGCTTGGGCAGCACGCTGCGTGGTGGATTGCTTGGGGCGCTGCTGGTTCGCAGCAAGGCTTTACCCGGCCGTGCGCGACACCATGCGCGAATTACTTTGGCCCATCGCGCCTGCCGCCCTTGGTTTGGCAGTATTAGTGCCTTTGGGCGGCTGGCTATGGCCCGCGCTTTTGGTGGCGCTAATTTTCGGCTTGGTTTTCGCCGCCGGTTGGTCCATTGCCGCGCCGCAAGACAAGGCCAGCGCTTTGGCGCTGATCCGTGGAAAGGGGCGCCGCAGCGCATGATGCCAATCGCCATCAATGGCCGCTTCCTGACCCAGGGCATGACCGGCGTGCAGCGTTTTGCGCGCGAAATCACCGCAGCGGCGGATCGGCTGGCGGGGCATGATGCCTGGCCTCAAGCGCGGCTATTGATGCCAAGCAGCGTGGCGCAAAGCCCCTTTGCCTATTTGAAGGCAGAAGCCATTGGCCAGAAATCCGGCCAGATCTGGGAACAATGGGAATTGCCGAAAGCGGCCAAGGGTTCCTTCCTGATCAACCTTGGCAATACCGCGCCGCTGATGCTGGGCAGTGGCCAAGCAGTCGTGATCCATGATGCCGGCGTGTTTGACACGCCAGAGAGTTATTCCTTCACCTTCCGCGCCTGGTATCGCTTTCTGCACAAGATGCTCGCGCGGTCCGGGGCACAATTGCTGACGGTTTCCGCATTTTCGCGCGGGCGCATTGCTGCGGCGCTGGGCGTGGCACCTGAGGGCATTGGCGTCTTGCCGGAAGGTGGCGATCACATGCTGCGCATCGCCGCCGATGTCAGCATATTGGCCCAACACGGGCTGGAAGCAGGCCGCTATGCCCTGGTGGTGGGCAATCCGGCGGCACACAAAAACCTTGCCGCGCTGACCAGCGCTGCGGCGCTGCTTGGGCAACGCGGCTTGACGCTGGCCGTAGCGGGCGCCGCCGACCCCGCCGTTTTTCGCGCCGGGGGTGGGCCTGCCGCCAATGCCGGGCGCATCCTGGGGCGCGTGAGTGACGCCGAATTGCGCGCATTATACGAAAACGCACTCTGCCTGATTTTTCCATCGCGCTATGAAGGTTTTGGCCTGCCGCCTTTGGAAGCCATGACCTGCGGCTGCCCCCTTGTCGCCGCCCATGCCGGCGCGGTGCCTGAGGTTTGTGGCGACGCCGCGCTTTGGTTTGACCCGCTACGGCCTGAGACCTTGGTGGAAGCCCTGGAAAGGCTACTGGATGAAGAAGGTCTTGCCGCCGGCATGCGGGATGCGGGGCTAAAGCGCGCCGCACTATATACTTGGGAAATGGCAGCGCTTGCCTTGTTGTCTCTGATCCGAAAGAACGCGCCATGAAGATCGCGCTGGTGCATGAATGGCTGGATAGCTATGCGGGTTCCGAACGCGTGCTGGAACAGCTATTGTTGGAATGGCCGGAAGCGGATGTCTTTGCGGTCTGCGATTTCATGCCGGAAGCAGAGCGTAGTTTTCTGCAAGGCAAGCAGGTTACCACCAGCTTCATCCAGCGTATGCCCTTTGCCCGCAAGCATTTCCGCAAATTCCTGGGCCTTATGCCGCTGGCCATCGAACAGCTTGATCTTTCCGGTTACGATGTCGTGATTTCATCGTCCCACGCTGTCGCCAAAGGCGTGCTGACGGGGCCGGGGCAGCTTCATATCTCCTATGTGCATAGCCCCATGCGCTATGCCTGGGATTTGCAGCACCAATATCTGCGCGAAGCGGGGCTCGAGCGTGGCGTGAAGGGCGCCTATACGCGCTGGCTTCTGCATCGCATGCGGCTTTGGGATCGCGCGAGTGCGCTCAATCCCGATATCGTGCTCGCCAATTCAAGCTATATCGCGGAGCGCATTCAAAAGACCTGGCGGCGCGAGGCGCGGGTTTTGCATCCTCCGGTGGATATCGAAAGCTTCACGCCGGCGGAGAATAAGGGCGATTACTACCTGATTGCGTCGCGCATCGTGCCCTATAAGCGGGTTGATCTGATCGCCGCCGCCTTCCGCGCCATGCCTACGCGCAAGCTGATGATTGTGGGTGATGGCCCGAATGAGGCGCAGGCGCGCGCCGCCGCCGGCGATGCGCCCAATATCACCTTCAAGGGCCGCGTCGCGCGGGCAGAGTTGATTGCGCTGACCCAAGGCGCGCGTGCGGCAGTTTTCGCCGCCGAGGAGGATTTCGGCATCGCGACCGTAGAAGCGCAAGCCTGCGGCACGCCGGTGATTGCCTATGGCCGCGGTGGCGCACGCGATATCGTAATAGCATCACCCGATGCACGCCCGACCGGGATTTTCTTTCAGGAACAAACCACCACAAGCCTGATTGCCGCGGTGGAGCGGTTTGAGGCCATGGCGCCCGCTATTACGCCCGAGGATTGCCGCGCCAATGCGGAACGCTTCAGCAACGCGCATTTCCGCAACAGCTTCCGCCGAGTTGTGCACGACGCGCTTGGGATTGCCTCGACATGAGGTTTTCGCTTATTGTCGCAACGCTTGGCCGCAGCAGCGAAATCGGCGAATTGCTGGAAAGCCTGCTGGCGCAAGGGCGCGATGATTTTGAAGTGATCATCGTGGATCAGAATGCGGATGATCACGTGGCGCCGGTGCTACAGGCCTATGAAGCGCGCCTCACCATCACCCATCTGCGGTCCAGCATCCGCAATGCCAATCACGCGCGCAATCTTGGGCTGCGTGCGGCGCGCGGTAAGATCGTGACTTTCCCTGATGATGACTGCCTTTATCCGGTGGGCGTGCTGGCGCGTGTTGATGCCGCCTTTCTTGCGGTACCATCGCTTGGCGTGCTGACGGGCCCGGCGGCATCGCCAGAAGGCGGGCTTGGATCGGGGCGCTGGCGCGAAGCCTCAGGCGCGATTGACCTAAATAATGTCTGGACCAGCGTGATTGAATTCAACCTGTTCCTACCACGCCAATTGATGCTGTCGCTGGGTGGCTTTGATGAGAAGCTCGGCCCCGGTACGCGCTGGGGCTCGGCTGAGGGCAATGATCTGGTCTGTCGCGCCATGGCGCGCGGTGCCGTCGCGCAATATGATGCGGGCTTGCGCATCATCCATCCCGATAAGCGCTTGACGGAAGTCGCGGTGTCTCGTGCCGCGAGTTACGGGCGGGGCCTTGGTTTTGTGCTGCGCCGGCATGGCGTACCGCTTTCCGTCTGGTTCGCCTTTCTGGTGCGCCCCATCGCCGGTGCGCTGATCAGCCTTGCAACACTACGCTTTCACAACGCTGCCTATTACGCGATGAGCTTTTGGGGCCGGCTGATCGGTGGCCTGGCGCGGGAAGCGCGCGAAGCCCCCCTGCCCGCGCCGCTGCAAGGTAGCGCCTGATGCATATCACCATCGGCATCGCCACACGCGGCAGGCCGGCCATTCTGGCGGGTGTATTGCGTGATCTTGCGCGGCAAACACGCGCGGCGGATCGCATTATCGTCTGCCATGTCTCAGCAGATGATATCAACAGCTGTGAAGCGATCCCTGGCGTGGACTTCATCACCGCCCCCGCCGGCCTGCCGCGCCAGCGCAACCGCATTCTGGATGAAGCACGTGATAGCGATGTTGTGCTGTTTCTGGATGATGATTTCCTCTGCAATGCGCAATTCCTGGCGGTATTGGAAAGCTATTTTGAAAAACACCCTGAAATGGTGGTCGCCACCGGCACGGTGATTGCCGATGGCGCCAATGCGCCGGGCTATGATTTGGCCGAAGGCACCGCGTTGCTCGCCGCCGATCCCGGTGCTGCGGATGCCTTTGCGGTGACCGAGGCTTTCAACGGCTATGGCTGCAACATGGCCTTTCGTATGGCTACCGTGCGCGCCCATGACATTCGCGTTGATGAACGCCTACCACTTTACGCCTGGTATGAGGATATTGATGTCACACGCCGGCTTGGCATGCATGGGAAAATCCTGCGGCTGGCCGGTGCGCGCGGTGTGCATCTTGGCGCGAAGGCGGGGCGCGTGCCGGGCCTCAGGCTTGGTTATTCGCAGGTAGTGAACCCAATCTATCTTGCTATTAAAGGCTCCTTCCCCTGGAGCCACGCTATCCCAAGTGCCGCGCGCCATTGCGCGAAGAATCTGCTGCGCTCGGCTTTTCCGGAACCCTGGGCGGATCGCTGGGGCCGGTTTCGCGGCAATATGATCGGGCTTTGGGATTTGCTGCGCGGACGCGTCACGCCGGAACGTATTCTGGATTTGTAGCGCCTGATCCGCGCAATTACCCCCTTTCCCTCCCGGCCAAGGCAGTGGAACATCCCCTGATCAATATCAGGAGGAAGCTCAGCCATGAGCCTTGAACCAGGCCGCGCCCGGCCGGAACCTACACCCGAAACCCGCCACTTCTGGGAGGGGCTGCGCCAAGGCAAGCTTTTGCTCCAGCGCTGCGGCGATACGGGCAAGCCCTATTTCCCGCCGCGTCCTTTCAGCCCTTATACCGGCACGCGCAATGTCGAGGTGTTTGAAGCTTCAGGCCGTGGCACGCTGCATTCCTATGTGATCCATCATCGCCCGGTGCCTGGCTTCAAGCCGCCCTATGCGATTGCAGTGGTGGAACTGGAAGAAGGCCCGCGCATGATGACGAATATCGTGGAATGCCCGCAAACGCCGGAGGCCTTGGTGCTGGACATGAAGTTGGAATTGGCGCCGACCAAGATGGATGACGATATCACTCTGCCCCTTTTCCGCCCCGCGAAGGAGGCTTGATCCATGATTCGTCCCGGTGAAATCGCGATTGTTGGTGCCGCCGAAAGCACGCGCATCGGCGCCGTGCCCGATATGGCGCAAATCATGCTGCATGCGGATGCGTCGCTGAATGCCATGGAAGATGCGGGGTTGAAGCCCGGCGATATTGATGGCGTTGCCTGTGTTGGCCCCATGATGCCGCAGCAGATCGCACATTACCTTGGCATCACGCCGAAATGGGTTGATGGCACAGGTGTTGGCGGCTGTTCCTTCATGCTGCATGTGCGCCATGCGGCGGCGGCCATTCATGCCGGCTATTGCAAGACAGTGCTGATCACGCATGGGGAAAGCGGTAAATCCCGCGTCAATGGCACGCCGCGCCCGGCAGAACCGCAAAGCCTGAATGGCCAATTCGAAGCGCCGTTTGGTCCCATGGGCCCGCCAACACTCTTCCCCATTCCCGTGCTGCGCTACATGAAAACCTATGGCGTCACGCATGAACAAATGGCGCAGGTTGCGGTTGTGCAGCGCGAATGGGCAGCGAAAAACCCACGCGCAGCCTTCAAGGACCCGATCACGATTGATGATGTGCTGAACAGCAAAATGATCGCCTATCCCTTCCGGCTGCTGCAATGCTGCCTGGTGACGGATGGCGGTGGAGCGCTGATCCTGACATCTTCCGATCGCGCCAAGGATTTCCCGACCAAGCCTTGCTACATCCTGGGCAGCGGCGAAAGTGTCGAAACCACCATGGTCAGCCAGATGGAGGATTTCACCTCCTCACGCGCCTTCCGCGTGGCGGGGCCGGAAGCCTTCCGCATGGCAGGCATCAAGCACAGCGATGTGGATCATTTGATGATCTATGACGCCTTCGCGCATCTGCCCATGTATGGCTTGGAAGATCTTGGCTTCGTCAAGCGTGGTGAAGCCAAGGATTTCATCTGGGAACGCAATACCGCGCCGGGTGGCAAGCTGCCGATCAATACCAATGGCGGTGGGCTTTCTTACACGCATACCGGCATGTATGGCATGTTCGCTCTGCAAGAAAGCGTGCGCCAGGTGCGCGGCACAGCGCCGGCCCAGGTGCCCAATGTGAAAATCAGCGTGGCGCATGGCGTGGGCGGCATGTTCTCCGCCTCCGGCACAGTAGTGCTCAGCAATCAACGTACCTGAGAGAGGTTGATGATGACGGAGGCGGTGAATTTACGCGAAAGGGTGAAGGAACCGCCTTCGCCATTGCTGGTGGAAAGCTATTATCGCGGGTCAGTCGCGCGGGCGCAGCATTATGTCTTTGCGCATGAGATGTGGGTGCATCTGGCGCATGGGCTGATGCTGGAACGCCAAGGCATCATCGCACGTGATGCCATGGCGCAAATCCTGCCGGAAATTATTGCCATGGCTGATGCCGGGCCGGATGCGGTGCCGGTGGATTACCGGCAGGAAGATCTCTATTCCTATGTCGAGAAACTGATCATCCAAAAACTCGGCCCCGATATTGGGGGGCGGCTGCATACTGGGCGGAGTCGCAATGATCTAAACGCAACCACCTGGCGTATGGCGTTGCGCACGGAATTGCTCACGGTACTGGGGCTGCTGGCTGATCTGCGGCAGACAATGCTGGCGCTTGCTGAAGAACATATCGCCACCATCATGCCCGGCTATACGCATGGCCAGCACGCGCAACCCATCACCTTTGGCTATTGGCTGGCCTCGGCCGCGGATGCGCTGGCGCGTGATCATGAAAGGCTGATGGGTGCGCTGACGCATTGTGATCTTTGTCCCCTGGGCGCGGGCGCGCTTTCCACAACCGCCTTCCCGCTTGATCGTGACTGGGTTGCTGGCGCGCTTGGATTCGCTGCGCCGCTGGAACTTGCCTATGATGCAGTATCATCGCGCGATGATGCGCTGGAAGCGGCATCCGCCATGGCGGTCATGATGACGCTGCTGTCGCGCCTTGCGACCGATCTGCAGAATTGGGGCAGTTGGGAATATGGTTTTGTCGAATTGGCGGATCGCCATTCGGCTGTTTCCAGCATCATGCCGCAGAAGAAAAACCCTGTGGCGCTGGAACATCTGAAGGCAGCGGCAGCAATGGTGCAGGGCGCGCATCATGCCGCTATGGCTTGCACCAAGAATACCGCCTTCGCCGATGTGAATGACGCGGTGACGGCGGTGAATGAACCTGTGCTGGATGCCGCGCTCCGCAGCCGGCGCATCCTCGCTTTGTTTCAGGAAGTGATGCAGGGCCTAAGCCTGAATGCCGAACGTATGGAAAATGCAGCGCGTGAGGGTTTTGGCTCGGCCACCGAATTGGCGGATGTCATTGTGCGCGAAACCGGGCTTAGTTTCCGCATGGCGCATAACATCGTCGCCATTGTCGTGCGTGATGCGCTGGCCGAAGGCCGCACGGCGGAGAGCATTTCAAGCGCAGCATTGGACGAGGCTGCGCAGGTGCTGTTCGGCAAAGCATTGCATATTCCCGCCACGAAGCTGCGCGCAGCACTAGATCCGGCCGAGAATCTGATCGGGCGCAATGTGCAAGGTGGCCCGGCGCCAGAGGCCATGGCAGCGCTGATAGCGCGCCGGCGCGATAGCCTGGCGCAGGATCGTGCGACGATTACCGCCATCAGTCAGCGCATTGCGGATGCAAGGGCTAGGTGTTGGGCAGAGGCGCAGCCATAGTCTTGACGTGCTGCCCGATGTTAGACTGAACATGAAATAGCGTGGGCCATGCCAGCACCGCGCCAAAACCGGGAGGAAAACATGAAACTGACACGCCGCACTGCCATGACCGCCGCTGCGGGGTTGCTTGCAACGCCCGCCATTGCGCAATCAGGCTTTCCCAATCGTCCCATTCGCCTGATCGTGCCCTGGCCGCCCGGCGGTTCCACCGATGGCCAATTGCGCGCCTTGGCTGAAGCGGGATCGCGCTATCTTGGCCAGCAGGTGATTATTGATAATCGCGGCGGCGCCAGCGGTACTTTGGCAGCGGCGGCCATGGCGCAGGAACAGCGCGGTGATGGCTATCTGGTCGGCCAATTGCCCATCACCGTCTTCCGCTTCCCGATGATGTCGAGCCGCCCGACCTGGGACCCGATGAAGGATTTCACCTATATCATTCACCTCACAGGCTATCTTTTCGGGGTGGTGGTAAAGGCGGATAGTCCGTGGAAGAATTGGGAAGAATTCCTCGCCTATGCCAAGGCCAATCCGGGCAAGGTCGCTTATGGATCGCCCGGCGTTGGCACCACGCTTCACATCACCATGGAACGCATCGCGCTCGAGCGCGGCATTGAGTTTCTGCATGTGCCCTTCCGGGGCGGCGCAGATAATGCGCAATCCCTGCTGAGTGGGCAGACCCAGGCGATGGTGGATTCAACCTCCTGGGCGCCATTGGTCGATGGCGGACAGTTTCGCCTGCTTTGCACCTGGGGCGAACAACGCGCCAAGCGCTACCCGGATGCGCCGACGCTTGTTGAAAGCGGCATCAACATTGTCTCCACCTCCCCCTATGGTATTGCCGCGCCCAAGGGCGTTGATCCCGGCATTGTCAAAGTGCTGCATGATGGCTTCAAGCAAGCACTTTATGATCCGGTGCATACCACCGCGCTGGAACGCTTCGACATGCCGCTGATCTACAAGAATAGCGAGGATTACCGAGCTTCAGTGGAGAAGATTATCGAAGAAGAAGGGGCGGTAATCCGTCGCCTTAATCTACGCATCAATTGATGGTCGCTTGGTGATGGCGGTGCTGCTGCCGCCATCGCCCCCCGCTTAACTTGCGCGCAAATCATGCAGCGCGAGTAAGACATGGCGCTGCACCGCGCCATCTTCATCACGTAGCGCCAGCGTCACGCGCTTGTTCTGCCAATCAATTTCCACCGTGCCGAAATTGATGCGCGGATAAAGCTCACCCAGGCGATTAGGGCCTCCTTCCCGCGCATTCACAAATTGCCGGTTGATTCCGCTTGAGGTGATTTCCGTCAGCGGATAGGGCGTGCCCTGGCTTTCACGATAAAGCGCGCCGATATGCCGATCACCGGATAGAAACACCACGCCCCGCGCCTTGGTGCTGGCTATTAGATCATAAAGCCGCTGGCGCTCCCGCGGGAAGTTACCCCATCTTTCCCAGCCATGGCCTTCCACCACGACCTGGATTGAAGAAACAATCAGCCGCAACTCCGCCGGTTCTTGCAGGCATTGGGCAAGCCAGTCCCATTGCGCGTCGCCGAGTATGGTCTTTGCCGGATCATCATCAGGCAAATAGCGTTCCCGCCCGGGCGCGCCGCGCGCATCGGTAATGCGTAAAGGCGAACGATACCAGCGCGTATCCAACAGAATAAGCTGCACGCGCTGCCCCGCCGGCCCTAGCGTCAGATGATGATAAAGCCCATCGCGCCGACGCCTGATGTCATCCGCCGGCACGCGCCAGAATTCCAGAAACGCGTCCTTCGCTTCCTGCTTGAAGGGGTTTTCAACACCGCCATCATTCACGCCAAAATCATGATCATCCCAGATCGCTGTCTGATGCTGTTGGCCTGCGATGAAGCCCATGAATTCCCCATGTTGCTGCGCCCGGGCATAGGCTTCCTGCAATTCCGCCAGATCATGCCGCCGCACCCCGCCATAAACATTATCGCCGGCGAAGACGAAGAATTCCGGCTGCCAGGCACGAACTGCGCGCCAGATTGGCTGGGGCAGCTTCTCATCGGCGCAGGTTCCGAAGGCGATGCGACTGATCGCCGCACCCTGCGCCGCGACCGGCACGGCAAGCGGCACCAAGGCCGCCGCCGCCAAGCCACGCCGCGTTATCATCGCCTTCAAACCTGCGGCACTTCAACCTTGCCGGTATGCAGCTTGAGCCGCGACATCTCCGGCGCATCCTGCCCCGCATCACGGAAGGCCTGCTTCAGCGCCGCCATATTCGGCGCGAAGATGCTCTCACGATTGCTGCTGACCCAATCACGCGATTGCTGCGGCATCACGAGCGAACCTTGGAAGCGCGGCATCACCCAACGCGCAAAAAGTTCAAAGGAACGCATGGTGGCTTCCCGATCGGCCCATTCATGGGCGCGGAACAACACGCCCCCTGCCCCGCCATCGGTGAAGCTCAGCAAACGCTCAATCCCCGCCGCCACGGTTTCAGGTGATCCCACCAGCGTTGACCCCATCGCCAAGCCATCGCGCAGCGGGTCTTCCGAACGCATCGGTGGCCGGCCCAGGGTTTCGCTGAAATAGGTCAGTGTCTCCAACGCCTCACCATGGCGCACATCGCGCAGCGCGCGTTCATCATCCTCAGCGCAATGCAGATTGACCACCAGGCGCCAATTGCGCCGTTCCATCTTCTGGCCATGCTTGGCGGCTTCCGCTTCCGCCATCTGCCATTGCCCGGCGAGTGACTTCGGCCCACCCGGCAGCCCCGCACCCAGCGATATCAGCCCAAGCCCATATTTCGCCGCTGCCAGCGCGCCCGAAGGTGTCGTGGAAGACGCGACCGAGATTGGGAAACGCGGTTCCGAATAAGGCGCCAGATGCAGCCGTGCCTCACGCAAGGTGAACCAATCGGTTTCCATGGTCACAGGTTCTTCGCAGGCCAAAAGCCGCGTGATGGCATTCAGCGATTCATCCATGCGCCGGCGCTGATGCGCGGCATCAATGCCCATCATGAAAGCATCCGATACCAGCGCGCCCGGCCCGCAGCCCAGCATCACGCGCCCGCGCGTCATGTGATCCAATTGCACAAAGCGCTGCGCGACCAAAAGCGGGTGGTGATAAGGCAGGCTGGTCACGCCCGATCCAAGCTTGATGTGCTTGGTGCGTTCCGCCGCTGCCGCAATCATGATTTCCGGGCTGGCGATGGTTTCCCAGCCGGCGGAATGATGCTCGCCAATCCAGGCCTCATCAAAGCCCAGATGGTCAAGCCATTCGATCAATTCCAAATCGCGCGTGAGCCCAAGGGTCGGGTTGTCGCCAACCCGATGAAACGGGGCCAGGAAAATGCCGAAGCGAAGGCGGCGAGGCAGCATGGCTGGGTTCTCCATCACATGGAAGGCGGGTCGCCCGCCAGGAATTCCTCGCCGCCATAATCGGCCGCGCGAGGCAGGCGCAGGATGCGCCCTTCAGGGGTCATGCCCACAAGTTCGGGCAATACGGTTACCACGGGCTTGGCACGCGCGGCGGCGAAGGCTTCCGCCACGCTTTCATGCCGGGCAAGCTTGGTCAGGTTCATGCGTGTTGGGAACACCAGCTTCTTGGTGCCGGCAATGCCTTCCGCCAAAGCATCAGCGGGCCTGATCCAGACACTATCCACCGCTTCATGCCCATCATGCACCGCGGCCTGATCCTCGGGCGCGGCGGCCAGGAAGAAATGCGTATCAAAACGCTTCGGCACTTCGACCGGCGTGATCCAATGCGCGAAATGCCCGAGTGTGGAGATCGCCGGCACCAGACGGCGTTCGGCAAGCATGGCAGCGAATTCGCCCTCGGCTTCCGGCGCCTGGCCTGCTTCCGCCAGCAATACGCCGCATTCTTCCCAGGTTTCGCGAATGGCCGCCACGCGAAAGGCCGCGTGGGCGTCACCGCCGCCAAGTGTCTTGTCAGCCGCTTCAACGCGCCCACCGGGAAATACCAAGGCGCCAGAGGCGAAATCAATCTGGCGGTGGCGCACCACCATGAAAACTTCCATGCCGCCTGGCCCATCACGCAGCAGCATGACCGAGGAAGCCGGGCGGGCGGGGGCGCTTGTGGTGTCACTCATATGGCCATTGCAGCGCGCCCAGCGCTTCGCCGCAAGGTGCCCCGCCTCATCCTTTGGCCAGGCGGCGCAAATGCTGGGCGGCCGCGCGGCTGGCAGCGGCTTCAATGTCACGAAAGCCCAGCACCAGCGCCTCCCCCAGGCGGGTGAGCTTGGCGCCTCCGCCCCCGGCGCCGCCGGTGATGCGCTCCACGACCGGGGAAGAAAAGGTCTGGTTCAGTTCCGCGACCAATTCCCAGGCCCGGCGATAGGACATGCCAAGCGACCGTGCGGCGGCGCTGATCGAACCAGCCTCGGCAATCGCCTCCAGCAGGGCGATCTTGCCTGGGCCCACGCGGCCATCGGCGAGATCAATGCGAAGCCAAAGTGCTGCTTCCGTCATGGCCGGGGCATCACATGCAGCGCATCACGCAGCAGGGAAACGCTGCAGGCCTCGCCCGGCGCCAGACCATTGCGCTGCGCGGCATGGCGCGGCAGGGCGAAGGTCAATTGCCGGCCCTCGGGGTCGCCCACATCCAGGGTTACGCGCATTTCCTCGCCCATCGGCAGTAGCGCGATGATGGTGCCGGAAACCGGGTTCTCCCTTTCACCCGCCGAGGGTCGGCCACGGCGATGCAACACCACCCCGCCCGCGCCAATCAGCCAATCCACCGCGGTGCCAGGCGGCAGGCTTGGCATGGGGGCGGCTTCCAGCATTTGGTCACCCCAGCGGAGCCGCGTGAGGCCATCCTCATGCGCCAGGATCACGCCGGCGAAAAGATTGCGCAGATCAAGCAGCCGCGCGACCTCGGCGGAGGCAGGGCGGGCCAGCATTTCCGCGGGCGGTGCGGTTTGCAGCCCCCTGCCCCGATGCAACAGCAGCATGCGGTCCGCGAGCGATGCGGCCTCATCCAAATCATGCGTCACCAGGATGATCGGGATGGAAAGCCCCTGGCGCAAATTGGCCAATTCCACCTGCAAGCGCCGACGCGTGGCGCGGTCCACGGCGCTGAAGGGTTCATCCAGCAGCAGCACGGCGGGGTCACGCGCCAAAGCCCGCGCCACCGCAACGCGCTGCTGCTGCCCGCCGGAAAGCTCGGCCGGGCGGCGTTGTTCAAGCCCGGCAAGATGCACACGCGCAAGAAGAGCGGCGGCGCGGGGGGCGCGCTCAGCGGCGGGCAGATGGCCCATCGCGGCCATCACATTGGCGAGCGCTGTCATATGCGGAAATAGCGCGTAATCCTGAAACACCAGCCCCACGCGGCGCCGATGCGCCGGCAGGTCAAGCGCGCGGCTGGTGTCGAGCCAGGCTTCGCCATCACAGATCACATGGCCGCTTTCGGGATGATGTAGCCCGGCAATGGCGCGCAGCGTGGTGGATTTGCCCGCCCCTGAAGGGCCGATAATGGCCAGCAACTCCCCCGGCGCGCAATCGAACGCAAGGTCAAGCGCTATGGGCGCTGTGGCGTTCAGGCGCAGGCTAAGACCCGGATCAGCCATGGCGGCGGCGCCCGATTCCGCGCGTCAAGCGCTGCACCAGCAGCAGCGCCACCAGACAGATCACGAGTAGCAGGGCAGACATGCTGGCCGCGGCGGCATCGTCAAACGCCTGCACGCGATCATAAATGGCAATGGCGGCGGTGCGGGTTTCGCCCGGGATGGCGCCGCCCACCATGAGCACCACGCCAAATTCGCCAAGCGTATGGGCGAAGGTGAGCACAATGGCGGTAGCAATGCCGGGCCAGGCGAGCGGCAATTCAATTCGCCGGAACACCGCCCAGGGGGTCATGCCGGAAGTCGCACCCGCTTCGCGCAGATTTGGCGGGATGGCGCCAAAGGCGTTCTGGATTGGCTGTACGGCGAAGGGGATATTCGCAATGGCACTCGCCAACAGCAGTCCTTCAAAGGAAAAGGCCAGGGTCCGACCGAATATCGCCTGGAAGGCGCCACCGAACCAGGTGCCGGCGCCAAAGGCGGTCAGCAAATAAAAGCCAAGCACGGTTGGCGGTAGCACCAAGGGCAGCGCCACTGCGGCTTCAACCACGCCCTGCCCGCGAAAGCGCCGCAGCGCCAGGAAGCGCCCGAGCCACAGCGCCAAGGGCAGCAGGATCACCACAGTGCCAAGGCCAAGCCAGAGCGAAAGGCGAAGCGCGGGCCAGTCCATTCTTCAGGGCGCCTGCAGGCCATGGCGCGCGAAGACCGCCGCCGCCTGGGGGGAA
>CALRPR020000035.1:0-33986 GCA_943370125.1 Allobosea thiooxidans
CATCGGCCCGCGCGGATAGGACCACACCACCACGGCAAGCCCGGCGGCCTTGGCTTCTTCCGCCAATTCGCGGAGTTCTTCCATCATCTCAAACTGGTATTCGGATGAAGGATAAATGGTGAAGCCAATCGCCGAACACCCAAGGCGGAGCGCATCGGCCACGCTGCCGGTCACGGCCTGATCCTTGGTGGTGGAAAGGCTATTGGATGAATTGACCTTCAGGATGGTCGGGATGGCACCGGCGAAAGTGGCGGCGCCGGCTTCAATCATGCCAAGCGGCGCGGCGTAGGCATTCAGGCCCGCGTCAATCGCCAATTCGAAATGATAATGCGGATCATAAGCCGCCGGGTTGGGCGCGAAGGACCGCGCCGGGCCGTGTTCAAAGCCCTGATCCACCGGCAGGATCACCATGCGCCCCGTGCCACCAAGCTTCCCTTCCATAAGGATGCGGGCGAGATTCGCCTTGGTGCCTGGTGTATCGCTTTCATACCAGGAGAGGATTTCCTTCACGCGGCGCGTCAGCTTCATCTTTGGTTCCTTTTCTTTGCTCAAAGGGCGAATGCGCCGATAGCGCAGCCGGCATTTCCTGTCACGGGTGCGCTATGTCGGCTGATCCTGTGGCGGCACTGTGGCGAAAAGCGCCGAGATTCGCCTCTCATCATCCCGCCGGCGCGGGTCGAGCGTGCCCAGGTCCAGCGCTTCCGGTCTGGTGCCCAGAACCTCGGCCCCTGCTTCGGCGGCGGCGCCAAGCACACTGGCCGCAGCAGGATGCCCCAGATCGAAAATCACCAGCTTGAACCCGGCGCGCAAAGCCGTCAGCGCGGCCCCAGGGGCGGCGGCGCAATCCAGCGCGGCGCTAAAGGGCGCGCCGGGATGGGCGGTGGCGGCCTGTTCCAAAACGCCCCTGAACCAGGCCGGCCCCGCATTCAGCGCCGCGCCAGGGGCAGACAGCAGCAGCAAGGGACGCCCGGCCGCAACCTGCAGCGCCCATTCGGCCTGCGCGCGCCCATGCACCACCAACGCGGGAAGCTTAAGAAACGCCTTTACCATTGACCCAAAGGCCCTTGCATGCCAAGCATTTCGTAAGCGCATAGCCCTTAGGTCCTGTGGCGCCAAGGCGTCTGGAGAAGCATGAGCGAAGGTCAATCCGAAACGATTGGGTCAGCGATGATCCGGCTGGAAGCAGCCCTGGATCGTCTCGGCCGTGCCGTGGAAGCCCGCCGCGCTGCCACCCCGCCGATTGAAGGCGATATGGTGCCCAAAGCCGCCGTGGCTGCGCTCGCAAATCGCTTGGATGCCACTATCGCGCGGCTGCGCAGTCTTGAGGATCAGGGCTGATGGCGCAGGTCACTGTTCGCATTGGCGGCTATGCCCATCCAGTGGCCTGTCAGGACGGTCAGGAAAAGCACCTGACCAATATGGCGGCTGAGGTGGATAAGCGCATCTCCGCGCTCAAGGGGATGGGTATCCAATTTGGCGAAACGCGGATGTTGCTGCTGGCCGCTTTGCAATTGGCCGATGAAGCGGTGGATCTGAAGGCTGAAAATGACGCGCTGAAGGCCGGCGGTGCCGTTGCCGCCGAAGCCCCCGCGCCCGACCCGGCGCTGGCTGATGGCTTGGTGCGGTTCGCTGAAAAGCTTGAGGCCATTGCCGCGCGGCTTGAGGAAGCCTAACTAGAAGCTGCGGGGCTGCCAGGTGCGCCAGGCAATTCATCCCCGGGGCCAATGCACATCCTCCGGGAACTGGCTCTGTCCGGACCGTGGTTCGGGTATCTGGTGCCCACCTGCCAACGCAGGCCTTGGGAGGATGATAGGCCAGCGGCCATGGTGGCTCCGCACTTTTTTTGACAGCAGGAACCCTGCGTGACCGAGGCCCAAGTCGCCGCATCGGATGTTGTTTTGCAGGCAGCCAAGGCCGCGGCACGCAAGCTTGCACGGGCAAAGCGCGCGTCATTCGCAAATGCCGAAGCGCCGGAGCGTTTGTCGGAAGCCATGCTGGCGCAGCACGCGCCGCCCAAGGGCGCCATCATCGCCGGCTATTGGCCGATGGGGGATGAGATGGACCCGCGCCCCTTGATGCTGGCCTTGGCTTCACGCGGTCATGCCCTGGCCTTGCCAATAACCCCGCCGCGCGGCCAGCCGCTTGCCTTTCGCGCCTGGGCGCCAGGCTCGGCGCTCCGCCCTGGCCCCATGGGTACCTCGGAACCGGTTGCTGGTGAAGAACTGCGCCCTGATGTGCTGCTCGTGCCGCTTTTGGCCTTTGACCGCGCCGGGCGGCGGCTTGGCTATGGCGGGGGGTATTATGATCGCACGCTGGCCACGCTGCCGGGTGCAAAAGCCATCGGCATCGCCTATGCCGGTCAGGAAATGCCCGAAGTGCCGGCGGGACCGCAGGATATGCGCCTGCCCCTGATCGCCACCGAAGACAGCGTGATTTTGTGTGGAGACCCTGCGTGAGGCTGCTTTTCCTTGGCGATATTGTTGGCCGCGCCGGGCGTGATGCCGTCACCGCAACCTTGCCCAGCCTCCGCGAAAAGCTCCGGCTCGATCTTGTGGTGGTGAATGCGGAAAACGCCTCCCACGGGTTTGGCTTGGCGCCCGAGATGGCGCGCGCGCTTTTCATCGCGGGTGCGGATGTGCTGACGCTTGGCAATCACGCCTGGGATCGCAAGGAAATCATCCCCTATATTGAGGGCGAGCCCCGCCTGATCCGCCCGCTGAATTACCCGCCCGGCACGCCCGGCAAGGGCGCGGTGGTGGTGGTACTGGCCGATGGCCGGCGCGCCTTGGTGTTGCAGGCCATGGGGCGGTTGTTCATGGAACCTTTGGATGATCCCTTCCGCGCCATTCAGGCCGAATTGGCGCAGCATAGGCTGGGACTGCAGGGCACGGTGCAGGCCATCATCATTGATTTCCATGCCGAGGCTTCATCGGAAAAACAGGCCATGGGCCATAGTTTCGATGGCCGTGTGAGCCTGGTGATCGGCACCCATACCCATGTGCCAACCGCCGATCACCGCATCCTGCCCGGCGGCACCGCGTTTCAGACTGATGCAGGCATGTGCGGCGATTATGATAGCGTGATCGGCATGCAAAAGGCCGGCGCTTCCATTCGCTTCTGGCGCAAGGTGCCGGCTGAACGCCTGGCCCCGGCGGAAAATGAAGCCACGATCAGTGGGCTTTTTGTTGAAACGGATGACGCAACGGGGCTTGCGCGCCGTGTTGCACCTTTGCGTATTGGTGGCGGGTTGGATGCGGTCATGCCGCTGATCTGAACAGCTTAGCGGCGGGCGCGCTTGGCGCCCCTCCGCTGGACGGATATAAGCCGCGCCTGTTCACCCCTTTTGAGAACGAGAGTCACGGCAATGGCCGGCCATTCCCACGCGAAAAACGTCATGCACCGCAAGGCTACCCAGGGTGCGAAAAAGGCGCAGGCCTTTGGCAAGCTTATTCGTGAAATCACCGTCTCTGCCAAAATCGGCATGCCTGATCCGGCGGCTAATCCGCGGCTGCGCGCAGCGGTCAAGGCAGCGCTGACCGCGAATATGACGCGCGATACGATAGACCGCGCCATCAAGCGCGCGGTGACCGCCGGCCAGGGAGAGGATTACGAAGAAGTCCGCTATGAAGGCTATGGCGCGCATGGCATCGCGATTATTGCCGAAGCGCTGACCGATAATCGCAACCGCACCGGCGGTGATTTGCGTTCGATGTTCGCCAAGAATGGCGGCGCGCTTGGGGAGACGAATTCGGTCGCCTTCCAATTCGAACGCAAGGGTGTGCTGCGCTACAAGCCTGATGTTGCCTCAGCCGATGCCATGCTGGAAGCCGCGATTGAAGCGGGGGCCGAGGATGTGGAAAGCACCGAAGACGGGCATGAGGTTTCTACGAGTGTGGAAGACTTCGCCACGGTGCGCGATGCGCTGGAAGCGCGCTTCGGCACGGCGGAAGCGGCTAAGCTTGAATGGTGGTCCACCAATGACATCAAGCTGGACGAAGAACGCGCCAAGGATGTTGTGAAGCTGCTCGATCTTCTGGATGATCACGATGACATCCAGAACATCTACGCAAATCTTGAGGTCGAATAGGCGCCATCAGCATGGTGGAAACCCGCCTCCGCACCAGCTTCGCCAAGCAAGGGCTGATGCGGCTCTTTGGTGCGGAGATGACCAGCATCGCGCCCGGTCAGGTTGAAATCTCCCTGACACCGAAGCCCGAGCTTTCACAGCAGCATGGCTTTGTGCATGGCGGCGCGCTGACTGCCATTGCCGATAGTGCCGCGGGCTATGCCGCGCTCAGCCTCATGCCCGCCAATCGCGGCGTGCTGACGACCGAGATGAAAATCAATTTCCTGGCGCCTGCCGCGGGCGACCACATCATCGCGCGCGGCAAGGTGCTGAAGGCTGGGCGCACACTCAGCCTGGTGCAGACGGAAATCTTCGCCGTGAACGCCGATCAGGAAAGGCTGATTGCCTTCCTGACCGCCACCTTCATGACCATCGAAAATCGCGATGGGATCGAAGACTAAGCACGCCTAACGCATCGCCCCTTTCAGCACGATGGTGATCTCATCCAAGATCGCCGGATCATCAATGGTGGGTGGCACGGTGTAAGGTTCGGCATCGGCGATCTTGCGCATGGTGGCGCGCAGGATTTTGCCGCTGCGCGTCTTGGGAAGGCGCGCCACCACCTTCGCATCCTTGAAGGCGGCAACAGGGCCAATCTTCTCCCGCACCAGCCCGATCAATTCGCGCGCCAGTGTTTCTTCGGGCTTATTCACGCCGGATTTCACCACCACCAGCCCAAGCGGCACTTGCCCCTTCAACGTATCGCGCACGCCAACCACGGCGCATTCCGCGACATCCGGATGCGCGGCCAGGACTTCCTCCATGGCGCCTGTCGAAAGCCTATGCCCGGCGACATTGATGATGTCATCCGTCCGACTCATCACCGAAACATAGCCTTCTTCGTCAATCATCCCCGCATCGGCGGTGCTGTAATACCCGGCGAAATGTGAGAGATAGGCTTCCTTGAAGCGTTCGTCAGCATTGTAGAGTGTGGGCAGTGCGGATGGTGGCAAGGGGAGCTTGACCGCCAGGCTGCCAATCTGCCCGCGCGGCACGGGCTGCCCGGCCTCATCCAACACCACCACATCATAGCCAGGGGCGGGCTTGCCGCCGGAACCGGCGCGGGTCGGGAACAAACCCAAGCCACGGAAATTGCCGGTGATGGTCCAGCCGGTTTCCGTCTGCCACCAATGATCCACCACGGGTTTTTGCAGCAGGCGTTCCGACCAGATGATGGTATCGGGATCGCAGCGCTCGCCGGCCAGATAAAGCGCCTCAAGCTTCGACAAATCGTATTTCTTCAGGAAAACCCCTTCCGGGTCTTCCTTCTTGATGGAGCGAATGGCGGTGGGTGCGGTGAACAACAGCTTCACACCATGATCGGCGCAAACGCGCCAGAAGGTGCCGGGATCAGGCGTGCCGACAGGCTTGCCTTCAAACAACACCGTGGTGCAGCCGGCCAGCAGCGGCGCGTAAACGATATAGGAATGCCCCACCACCCAGCCGACATCGGAAGCCGCCCAGTAAACATCGCCAGGTTTCATGCCATAAACAAGTTCCATGGAATGATGCAGCGCCACCGCATGCCCACCATTGTCGCGCAAAATACCCTTGGGCTGGCCTGTGGTGCCTGAGGTGTACAGAATATAAAGAGGATCAGTGGCGGCGACGGATACGCAAGCATGCGGCGCGGCGGCTGCTTCGGCCACCAGCAAATCTTCATCTCGACCCGCTATCATTTCACACGGCGCTTCTGGCCTTTGCAGGATCAGAACGCAGGATGGCTTATGCGGTGAAAGCGCAATCGCGTCATCGATCAGCGGCTTGTATTTCACCACGCGCCCCGGCTCCAAGCCGCAGGATGCGCTGATGATGGCCTTGGGCTTGGCATCGGCAATGCGGGAAGCCAATTCGGCGGCAGCAAAACCGCCAAACACCACCGAATGCACGGCGCCAAGCCGCGCCGCGGCCAGCATGGCAATCGCCGCTTCCGGCACCATGGGCATATAGATCACCACGCGATCACCCTTGCCGACACCGCGCGCGGCCAAGGCCCCCGCCAGCTTCGCCACACGGTTCTGCAATTCGGCATAGGTGATGCGCTGCACCTGCCCAGTCATGGGGCTGTCATAGATGATCGCTATCTGCTGCCCGCGCCCGGCGGCGACGTGCCGATCCACGGCGTTGTGGCAGGTATTCAAAGCCGCATCGGGAAACCAGCGGCCATAAACGCCCATCGAGGCATCAAAGATGCGCCCCGGCGCGCGGTCCCAATCAATGCCCCGCGCGGCTTCCGCCCAATAGGCTTCCGGGTTGTGCTTCCAGCGCGCATGGGTCGCGTCATATTGCGAAGCCTCGGACATGGTTTCCCCCTTATTTCAGCAACGGCGTGGCTTGGGCCTTCCCGCCAAGGTGCCGCCTTGGCAGGGCGCAACGCAAGCCCTGACGCAAGCGATCCGCCATGATGTGTGGAAAGCAGCCGTCAATCCATGCGAGACTAACCTCATGGCCCTGCCACGCCCCTCCCTAAGCCAGCACGCCCGCCCATGAGCGGCTTTCTCCGCCGTGCCCTGGGCGCATTCGGCAATGGGCTGAAACCATCCTTGCGCGACTTCCTCCGCGCCCGAGCGCATTTCCACGCCGCACTCCCCGCCGGCCCGCTGATCGCGCAAAACTATGTGGTGTTTGACCTGGAATCGACTGGGCTTGATGTCAGCGGCGGCGATTGCGTCATTTCCATCGGCGCGGTTCGGCTGCGCGATGGCGAGGCGCGCGCGCGTTTCACCTCCCTGGTCAATCCTGGCCGTGCCATCCCGCCAGGCTCCATCCGCTATCACGGCATTACGGACGCCATGGTGGCCGATGCGCCGCCGGCCGCCGAGGCACTCGCCCGCTTTCAGGATTTCATCGCCGATGATGTGCTGGTTGCGCATAATGCTGCCTTCGACCGCGCCCTTATTTTCGCTGAGGAGTTTCGCGGCGCACCCGCCATCGGCAATCCATTCTTGTGCAGCCTCATGACCTCGCGCTGGCTGGATCCTGAAGAAGCGGATCATTCGCTGGATGGGCTTTGCGGCCGGGCAGGCATTGTGATCACCGGTCGGCACCAGGCCTTGGGCGATGCGGAAGCCACCGCAGCCCTTTGGGTCAGCCTAATGGCGCGTGCCGCGGCGCGCGGCGTGGATGATCTGGCGGAATTGGCGCGGCGCAGCCGCATGACCGCCGCAATGGCCGCGTCGGCAGAACATTTCTAAGCGCGCTTGCTACCAAATCTCGCCAGTAAAGCCCGCGAAGCTGGTGCGGGAAAAGCTGCGCACCGCCTTCAACGCCTCCCGCAATGCCTGCCGCGTATCCTTAGGCATGGCCGCCGTATCCACCAGATTGCCGGGGCGTTGGCCGGCAGCGTGATCAGCCAATTGCTGGCGCAACACCACATCCAGCAGCAGGGCAAAGGCAGCTTGCAAGTCGCTTGCCTCCCGCGCTGCGATGCTGCCCCGCGCGGCCAAGGCCGCGATGCGCTGAGACGTCCCCGTTTCGGTAACACCATCGCGCAGCGCCAAAAGCCGGGTTGCGGCGACCAGGGGCATCAGCCCATGCAGCTTCAAATCTGTCCGGCTGCCGGGGCCGGGCTCATCATCGGCAAAGCCGCCAAATAGCGTCAGCCCCACCTGCAAGCTGCTATTCTGTGCTGCCATGGCGGCAAGCCAAGCCGGGCGCGAAGCCAGTAGCCCCGCTAGATGTTGGCGAAGCGAAGCGGCCTCAGCCTCACCCCCCTGCACCGGGCGGAAATCGAACACGATATCGCCAAACAGCAGCGCCGCACCCGCCCGGCGATTGGACCAGATGCCCATCTGATCCCGCCATTGCCGCGCTGTTTTCCGCCACAGCGGATTGCGCGCCATGATCCCACCCGGACACAACGGAAAGCCCGCCCGATCCAGGCGGAGGTTGAAATCCTCCGTGAAGGGGCGGAACCAGGCATCTACCGCTGCGTGGTCCTGATCCGGGTAATCCTGCAGCATCAGCCCATTATCCTGATCAGGCGTCAGTAGGCTTTCGCCCCGCCCCAGGCTGCCCATGACCAATAGCGTAAAGGGCACCGGCGCGGGGCCGTGATCCGCCAGTGTTTCCGCCAGAATCCGCCGATGCAAATCCAGATTGATGCCATTGACCAGCCGCACCACGGCTTCCGCACTCAGCCCTTCCGCGAGCAGGGCGCGGGCAATGCCGGCCTGGGCGGCTTTGATGGCGGAGACATCGCCGGATAGCGCTTCAAGATGGGCAAGCAACCCGCCAGAGACCGCCGCCAAAGCCTCCGCCCGATGCAGCATGCCAAGGCAGCGCCCATCGGGGCCGATCACGGGCAAATGCCTGAGCCCATGCTGGCGGAGCAAGGCAATGGCGCGCCACAGCCCCTCATCTGGGTTGCAGGCGATCAGAGGTGCGGTCATGGCGGCGGCAAGCGGCGCGTCCGGTCCAAGCTGGAATACAACGCGGCGCGCGATATCCTGTTCGGTCAGAATGCCAATGGCGCGGCCTGCGCCATCCAGCGCCAGCAGGGCCGATGCCCGCGCGGCGGCCATGGCGGCGATGGCTTGGCCCAAGGGCGTTTCAGCGGGCAGCGCGGGCGGTGCCGCACCCATGGCAGCGCTCGCCGGGCCGGCAAGCACGGCGATGGGGGCATGGTCGGTTACGGTTTCACGCATGGCTTAGTTTAAGCCAAATCGCCAGGGCCAAGGCATGAAAAAAGCGGCGCCCAAATCAGGCGCCGCTTTCAGTACCGTAGCAAGGCAAGGCGGTAATGCCGCCCAAGCCAAGGATTACTTGCTGTCTTCCGCGTAGATGTCTCGGTCCTTGGTTTCCGGCACGAAGAAGGTGCCGATCACCACTGTCATCAACGCAATCACGATCGGATACCAAAGCCCGTAATAGACATCCCCCGTCTGCGCGATCATGGCGAAGCTCGTTGCCGGCAGCAGCCCGCCGAACCAGCCATTGCCGATGTGATAGGGCAGCGACATGGACGTATAGCGGATGCGCGTTGGGAATAGTTCCACCAGCGCCGCCGCGATTGGCCCATAAACCATGGTCACATAAATCACGAGCAGTGTGAGCACCCCAATCAACACCGCCGGCTGCTCCCGGAAAATGTCGAAAGGCGAGGACATTTTCACGACCGATGGGTTGGACGCAGCCGGGTAGCCCGCCGCCGTCAGCGCCGCGGCCAAATCCCGCGCGAAGGTCGGGCTATTGCCCATGATCGGCTGCTGGCCTTGGATATGCACTGCGGCAACCGTGCCCGCCGGGGCAGCCTCAACACTGTAATTCACCGAAGCACGCGCCAGCGCGGCCTTGGCAATGTCGCAAGGTGCGGTGAAGCGCGCCGTACCTGTTGGGTTGAACTGGAAGGAACAGCCCGCTGTATCCGTCACCACCCGCACCGCAATGGTCTGGTGCGCCTTATGCAGATCAGGATTGGCTTCCGCGCTCAGCAGCTTGAACAGCGGGAAATAGGTCAGCGCCGCGATCAAGCAGCCGCCCAGGATGATCGGCTTGCGGCCGATCTTGTCTGACAACCAGCCGAACAGCACGAAGCCGCCAGAACCCAGCACCAGCGACCAGGCAATCAACATGTTGGTGGTGAAGCTATCCACCTTCAGCACCTGGCCCAGGAAGAACAGCGCGTAGAACTGGCCCGTATACCAAACCACCGCCTGACCGGCGACCAAGCCGAGCAGCGCGAACAGCGCCACCTTGGCGTTCTTCCACTGGAAGAAGGCTTCGGAAATCGGCGCCTTGGAATGCTTGCCTTCGGACTTCATTTTCTGGAAGGCCGGGCTTTCTTCCATCTGCAAGCGGATCCATACGGAAATGCCAAGCAGCACAATGGAAAGCAGGAAGGGCACGCGCCAGCCCCAAGCCTTAAAGGCATCCGGGCCGACGGCGAGCTGCGTGAAAAGGATCACCAGAAGCGACAGGAACAAACCAGCGGTCGCGGTGATCTGAATGAAGCTGGTATAGAAGCCGCGCCTTCCATGCGGGGCGTGTTCGGCAACATAGGTCGCCGCACCACCATACTCGCCGCCCAGCGCCAAGCCTTGCAGCAGGCGCAGAATGATCAGCACGATGGGGGCGATAATGCCGATCTGATCCGATGTGGGCAGGATGCCGACCACGAAGGTGGAAGCGCCCATGATCAGGATGGTAATCAGGAAGGTATATTTCCGCCCGACCAGATCGCCCAGCCGGCCAAAGAATAGCGCACCAAAGGGGCGCACCAGGAAGCCGGCAGCAAAGGCGATCAGCGCAAAGATATTGCGCGTGGTTTCGGGGTATTGGCTGAAGAAGTTCGCGCCGATAACGGCCGCGAGTGACCCGTAAAGGTAGAAATCATACCATTCGAAAACGGTACCCAGGGAGGAGGCAAGGATGACCTTCCTCTCTTCACGGGTCATTGGCCGCGGCTCAGCCACGCCGCCTGCTGATGTTGCACTCATAACCGATGCCTTCCTTTCTTCGTTCATTCTTGGCTCCCGACAGCCTGAATAGGCGTGTTGGTGTGCCGGGACGTTCATCCCATCCGGGCGAAGGCGGCCGAAATGCTCAGAAGGCATCGGCGCCGCGCCGCAGGGGGGAAGAGGGGCGTCTGATGCTTGGGAATTCAGAGTTTCGCAACAAAAAATTAAGCTTAATAGAAAAAATAACAGAAAATTTCTTTTAAGTTACAAAATTTACAGAAATTAGATGAAGGAAGGTTCATGTTATTTGGATTTTTGAGAGGGTTTAATTTCCTATTGTTTTTTCGCGCATGCTCAGTAAATCCCGGGTAGCTGGAAGGCATCCAGGCTGTCTGATTGCCCTATCCTGGGCCTTATGGCGCGGTGGGAGGTTCCGCCTTCAGCCGCGCCGAAAGCCCGGCCGGATCAAAGCCACGCTCCATTTCCTGTTGCGTTGAAAGGATATGAAACCGCAAGGCGCCGCGGATCGCGGGGCCTTCATCCTTCCTTTGATCGGGATGGATCGGCAGGGTGGCAAAAAGTGGTGCCTCGGCGAGCAGGGGCAGGGTCCGCGCGTCACGCGGCGTGGCCAATTGAAGGCGCGCCAGATGCCCCGGCAGGGCGATCAGGCTTGCCTCGAAGGCTTGCTTTTCGTCTTCCGGCGGCGTGTCCGTCGCCATGAAATCGGCGTGCAGCGCCACAAGGCATTCCAGCAAAAGCTGCTCCTGCCTTGGCCAAAAGGGCCGCAGCCAAGCCTCGGCCAGGGCCATCACATCGCTTTGCGCGGCCAGGAAAACCTGCCAGCGGCAATGGTTTAGCGCGGCCATGAAGTCGGCATTGCCGAAGAAATCCTTCTCATTCCGCCCGATCTTGACCCGGCAATAATCCAGCACCGTCTTCTGTGCGACAAAGGCGCCCTGCCGGTGCAGGAATGTCCCAAATGCCCCTGGTTCCTGGGAGGGCTGGCGGCCCAGCAATCGGCGAAGGTAGCGCATGAAGGGGCCAAATCCTTAAAAAAGCTTGTTGCAGCTATGTTACTGTTATGTTATCCGCCGCGCTGAATCGGGCTGTCAAATGCTCGAATCATGTCACGCAGAATCGTGACAGGGGCAGGTCAAACAGGTCGTCCGCAAGGGCCGATCATGAGGAGGAGGCAAATTTATGCCATTGGTTGAATCTGGGGGAGCGCCGTCTAATACGGAAGCCCCCGCGGTGGATAAGGCCACCGCCAAGGCCCATTGGGCCAAAACATCCAGCCTGATGCTGCTTGTTTTGGGCATTTGGTTTTTCTTCAGCTTCGTGGTGCATATTTTCGCCCCTTCACTCAATAGCATTCGTATTCTTGGCTTCCCCTTCGGCTTTTACATGGCCGCGCAGGGCAGCCTGATCGTCTTCGTCGTCGCGCTCTTCTGGTTCGGCAAGCGCCAGAATCAGATCGACGAAGAATTCGGCGTGCAGGAGGATTGATCCCATGAGCGGTGCTGCCAAGGAAAAAGACCCCTTTATCGCCTCGCTCGGCAAGATTTATGCCGGCTATACGGGCGGTTTCGCGGCCTTCGTGATCCTGATCGCCATTCTGGAACAGATGGGCGTGCCGGATCGCATTTTGGGCTATCTTTTCGTCGGCCTGACCATCGGCGTCTATGCCTATATCGGCATTATCAGCCGCACCCAGGCCGTTGCCGAATATTACGTCGCAGGCCGGCGCGTGCCCGCGATTTACAACGGCATGGCAACCGGTTCCGACTGGATGTCGGCCGCAAGCTTCATCGGCATGGCGGGCAGCCTTTACGCCCTTGGCTATGGTGGGCTTGCCTTCATCCTGGGCTGGACCGGCGGTTACATGCTGGTCGCCATTCTGCTTGCGCCATATTTGCGGAAATTCGGCCAATATACCGTGCCGGACTTCCTGGGCGCGCGGTTTGGTGGCAATGCCGCCCGCCTGATTGGTGTTGTCGTCCTGATCACCGCGTCCTTCGTTTACGTCGTGGCGCAGATTGTGGGCGTTGGCATCATCACGCAGCGCTTCCTGGATGTGTCCTTCGGTATCGCGGTGTTCGTGGGCCTTGCGGGCATTCTGGTCTGCTCCATGCTGGGCGGCATGCGCGCCGTCACCTGGACGCAGGTCGCGCAGTATATCGTGCTGATCATCGCCTACCTGATCCCGGCCTTCCTGATGTCGGCCAAGGTCACGGGCGTGCCGCTGCCGCAGCTTATGTATGGCTTCGCGCTGGAACGCATTGCGGATCTTGAAAACGGCTTCCGCGCTTCGGGCATGACCCCGCCGCCTGGTGTGACCGGCTGGCATAGCGCGCCCTTCATTGGGGCGAATGGGCAATTCTCCTTGCCCGCAGCCATCAATTGGTTCGCGCTGGTCTTCTGCCTCATGGTCGGCACGGCGGCGCTGCCGCACATTCTGATGCGTTACTTCACCACGCCTTCGGTGAAGGAAGCGCGCCAATCCGTGGCCTGGTCGTTGTTCTTCATCTTCCTGCTTTACTTCACGGCGCCCGCCTATGCGGCCTTCGCGAAGGTGGAAATCTATCAGAACATCATTGGGCAGCCGATCGCGAGCCTGCCGGACTGGATCAAGAACTGGCAGATCATGTCGCCCTATGGGGTGCCGTGGATCAACATTGTGGACGTCAATCGCGACGGTATTCTGCAATGGAATGAATTCCGCATTCATCCTGACGTGGTGGTGCTTGCCACGCCGGAAATCGCAGGCCTGCCTTATGTGATCGCGGGTCTGGTGGCGGCGGGTGGTTTGGCTGCGGCGCTTTCTACCGCCGATGGTCTGCTTCTCGCGCTCGCAAACGCGCTGTCGCATGACGTGTATTACAAGATGATTGACCGCAACGCGCCGACCGCGCGCCGGCTGACTGTCTCGCGCGTCTTGCTGCTGGCTGTGGCGGTGGCTGCGGCTTGGGTCGCGGGGAATGCAGGGGCGGATATTCTGTTCCTGGTTGCCTGGGCCTTCTCCATCGCTGCCGCGGGCCTATTCGCGGCGCTGGTGATGGGGGTTTGGTACAAGAAAACCACCAATACCGCCGCCGTTTGGGGCATGGCCGTGGGTTATGTGGTCACCTTCGGCTATATGATTTACTCCGAATGGTTCGGGATTGATTTCGTCCAGCTATTCGGATCGAAGGATGCGATCATTGCCGCGGCGCGGCAGGTGGGCGCCATCAACCAGAACTTCACCTCCCCTGAATTGCGGGCGGAAGCGGCGGCGATCCTCGCCAATACCGCAGCGGTGAAGGATGGGGCGCTTGCCTGGATCGGTAACATCTGGGGCAGCCCAATGACGACCGATACCGTCGTGCTCCGCAATCGGGTGACCGGGCGCATGTGGGGGATTGGCAGCATTTCCGCCGGTATCTTCGGCGTGCCGATTTCCTTCCTGGTCATCTATGTTGTGTCGCAATTCACCGCGGCGCCAAGCCAGGCGATGCAGGATTTCATTGATGATATCCGCATCCCGAAGGGTGGCGTGCGTCTTGCTGACAAGCGCGACGCGGTGGAATAACCCAAGCGCCGCTGTGGCGTGATGTTTTGGGGCGGTTGCGGTAACGCAGCCGCCCCATCAATTAGGGCCCTATGGAAAGCAATTTCATCCTCGGCTACCTGCCCTTTTGGGTGGTGACCTATTTGCTGGCGCTGACCGCCTGGGGCTGCCTTGGGCGTTTCATGATGCAATTCTTCATGACGCCGGCGAACAGCAATTACATCTGGCGCGGCTTTCAGATGCTGACTGGCTGGGCGGTCTGGACCGCCGAGCGGCTGGTGCCTTCTTATGTCTCGCCGCACTTCCTGCCGCTGGTCGCAGCCTTTTGGCTTTTTGCGGTGCGGATGATCTTTGGCTTGATCATGGTTGGGCTTGGCTATGCGCCGCGCATTAGCCCACCGGGCGCGGGGTAGCTGCCATGACACCGCAGAACCTATTTGTCGCAACCGTCGCGACCTGCCTGTTGAATGGCATGATCAGCCCGACGCTGCCCGTGGTCTGGCACCTTTATCCTGTCTGGCTGCCAGAACTTTTGCCGCCGACGAAGGAGGTTGTGTATTACGGCGCCTCGCTGATTGTCTCGACCGCCACGCTGTTGCTGTCTGCCGTGCCGGCCGCGATTTCGGAGCGTTTGGGCCTCAGCCTAAAAAGCGCGATGGTGGTCTGGTTCGGCGCGGCGCTTTTGCTGGTGCTGATGGGTTTGGGCTGAACCGCGCCTTTCGCCCTGGGGAGTATTCATCCGCCCAGGAGTCGGGCTAGGCTTCCCCTGAGGGCGCCCGGCTATCCTGGGTCCCCCCGCATGAGGGCCACAGCTTGGAACGGCTTGAGGCAATGGCGGACCTGGTGATCCGGCGCGCGATCGGCTTTGCGGGTTTGGCCATTGTGCTGGTCGTGCTCGCGCTTTCCTTCCAGCTTGCCTTGGCGCTCCGTTCCGGTGCGATATTGGTGACGCTGCTCTGGCTGATTGTGCTGCTTAAGCTCGCCTATGTGCCAAGCCAGGATATGCGCCATAGCGAGCTTTGGCTGATGGTGGCGGAACGCCATTCCCCGGATGCGCTACCGATGCAGGCAGCGATGCGCATGGCCTTCGCAAGCCGGCTCCGCTGGCATGCGGATAGGATCGGCGCCTTTGCAATGACCTTGTGGGGGATGTATTTATTGGTGAGTCTTGTGACGTAACCGAAACGACCAGTGCGCCCGCTGATGCGAACGGCCTGAATTGACCAATTCCAGCGCCAGATGCGACAGATAACATCCTACCCATAAAGCCGTGACCCTAACTGGATTGCCGTGAAAAACCCTAAGCATCAACCGTGTGACACCCGCCAATGACGCTACGGCCGCAAAATGCCTCGGCGCAATTTCTGTCAGCGATTGCTTTGCTCAAGCAGGGCAATCTTGCAGATGCTGAGGCGACTTGCCTTGCGGTGCTGAAGCGCGACCCGCGTCATGCCGATGCGCTGCATCTTGCGGGGTTGCTCGCAACACAGCTTGGGCAGCTTGATGAGGGCATCAGCCGGCTCCGCCGCGCCGTGGCGATCAAACCGAAAGATGCAGCGATTCATGGTCATTTGGGCCTTGTCCTGGTGAAACGCGGCCATGACGCTGAAGCCATGGCCAGTTTCGAAAAATCCCTGGCATTGAACCCCAAATCACCCGAAACCGTCTTGAATTACGGCCAGCTTCTTCTGCATCTTGGCCGCGCCGCCGATGCCATGCCGGTCTTTGATCGCCTGATAGCCGATCAAGCGAATTACGCGGAAGCGCATCACCAACGCGGCCGCGCCCTGATGGAGCTCGGGCAGCTGGAAGCGGCGCTTTCAGCCCATGAAAAGGCGCTTGGCCTGCACCCGGACGCGCCCGATTATCTCGTTGGGATTGCTGTGGCCCTTTGCGAATTGGGGCGCGCAGCTGAGGCTCTGCCCTTCGCGGAGCAAGCCTTGCAGCTGAAGCCAGGCTTCGACTTGGCCATGCTGAGCCGGGCAGAGATTATGGTCTCCCTTGGTCAACGCCACGAAAGCCTAGCCGTGGCGGAGGAAGTGCTCCGCGCCGCGCCGCAAACGCGGCGGAGCAGAAGATGGCTCGGCAAGTTGTTGATGGCGCTGGGGCAGCCGGAAAGCGCGCTGCTTGTTTCGACGCTTGATTGCACAATCGACGTTGATGACCCCGTCGCGCATATCAATCGCGGCACCATCCTGACCGCGTTGAACCGGCTTCAGGAAGCGTTGCTTTCCTATGATCGCGCCTTGCACCTGAAACCGGACCATACGGAAGCACGATATAATCGTGCCTTTACGCTGTTGGCGCTTGGCCGCTTTGAGGATGGCTGGCGTGATTACGAATACCGTCATCTGCGACCAAAAACGCAGTCCCGCCGCAAGTTTTTTCAACCAATCTGGCAGGGTAGGGAACCGCTCAAGAATCAACGGCTTTTGATTCATGCTGAGCAGGGCTTTGGCGATACTATTCAATTTGCGCGCTATGGCTTGCTGGCCGCCGCCGCCGGAGCAGACGTCATTCTTGCCGTACAGAAACCTTTGGTCCGGCTTTTCAGGGATTTTCACCCTGGAGTACTGGTGGTTGACGCACATGAGGCGACAGCGGAGTTCGATCTGCATTGCCCAATGCTCAGCCTGCCACTTGCCTTCGGTACCAGGCTTGAAACCATCCCGGCCTGGCCTGATGGCTATCTGAAGGCGCCGGTTGCAGAAGCCGCGCGCTTTGCAGAGCGCCTGCCCAAGGGACGGCGGCGTATTGGCGTGGTCTGGAGCGGCAGCACGATCCACACCAATGATGCCAATCGTTCCATGGCGCTTGCGCGCCTGTTACCACTGTTTCAATCGGGCGATGTCTGGGTTTCGCTGCAGAAGGAAGTGCGCGCAGCGGACCAGCCCGGGCTGCAAGCATCGGCCCTATACGATCTGACCGCCGAGCTTACTGATTTTGCCGATACGGCGGCGCTGATTGCCGCGCTTGATCTGGTGATTGCAGTGGATACCTCGGTCGCGCATTTGGCCGCCGCGCTTGGCAAACCGGTTTGGCTGATGCTGCCCTTTGCGCCGGATTTTCGTTGGCTGCTGGAACGCGAAGACTCGCCCTGGTATCCCGGCATGCGTCTGTTTCGGCAGCAAGGGCTTGGCGATTGGGAAGGCGTTATTGCGCGGCTTGGTGCGGCGCTTCAGCCATGAAGGCGCTTAATCACCTTCATTGAACCCGGATGCCGGCATCGCGAATGATGGGTGTCCAGCGATCAATTTCACCTTGGATATGCGCTGCGAAGGCCTCCGGCGTTCCACCGACAACCACAGCCCCTTGCTGGCGTCGCAGGGTTTCAACAATTTCCGGCTGCGCCAGGATGGTGTTGAAGGCAGCATTTGCCCTGGCAATGACATCAGCGGAAAGCCCTGCAGGCCCGACCAGGCCGTACCAAAGTGATCCCGCGACCCCCGGCACCGTTTCATTCAGCGTCGGCACTTCCGGCAGCCCGCCAAAGCGATTTGGCGTGCTGACAGCAATCATGCGCACCGTACCTGCCTGCAAAAAGGGCGCGGCGGAGGAGATGGAGGTGACGGTAAGGTCGACCTCTCCCTTCGCGACCGCGGCCACCATATCGGCGCCGCTGCGATAGACCACATGCAGCATCTCCATGCCGCCACCAGCCCGGCGTTGCAGCAATTCCATGGTCAGGTGGCTGATATGGCCGGCGCCCACGCTGCCAAAGCTGAAACTGCCGGGCTTTGCCTTCGCAGCCGCCAGAATGCCGGCAACATCCCTTTCTGCAAGTGTGCTGCGCGCTACAAGAATAAGCGGCATATCCGCCAAGAAAATGATGGGCGTGAAGGCGCGCCGCGGATCATAGGGCAGGTCGCGATAAAGCTCATGCGCAAGGGCACCTGATGCCAATTCGCCCATCAACAAGGTGCTGCCATCTGGGCGCGCCTGCGCCACATGCGCGGCGCCAATGGTGCCACCCGCACCGGGGCGATTATCCACGATGATGTTCTGCCCATTGCCGAGCGGGGGGAAATGCGGCGCCAGGATGCGGATCAGGATATCTATTGCGCCACCCGGGCCGAAGGGAACCACCACGCGCACCGGCCTGTCTGGCCAGGTTGTGGCCTGGGCTTGGGCGTGGTGCCCCGGTGCCAAAAGGCTCAGGGTAAGTGCTGTCCCTTGGAAGGCGACCGAACGGCGGCTCAGCATGGCGTTTCCTTATGTATCGGCGTTTAGGGCCGTTGCGCCACAAGGGTGCTGAATAATGGCCGCTGCCGCAAGAACGGGCAGCAATTTCAAGCCAAATCGATTCACGGGCTGGGGCTGGCCGGGGGCGCTGCCCATTGGCGACCCTCGGTTGGAAGCGCTTGCCTATACAAGTTAAATTACTTACATGTCATTTTAAAGTAACTTAAGCTCGTCTGGGAACCCCATGGGCGCGTATTCAAACAGGGAGACAAAGGATGATTGAAACTTCACGCGGCAAGGCCGATAGCGTTGAAATGGCTCTGTTGCTTGGTGGGATAGCCGCCGTGCTTGTGGCCTATTTCCTGCCGGCGGTGACCTTTGCCGGTCAGCGCGGCGCGGCGGTTTTTGGCCTTTCCATCTTCAGCAAGTTGCCGATTATGAGCGCGCTTGCCTTCGCCGCCATGGCGGCGGCGCTGGCCACGCGGGTTATCCCCTCGGTCGAAAAATACGCCGAACAGGCGGCGGTGATCGCCATTCTGCTGGTCCTGGCGCCGGCGTTGCTGGGCTTCATGATGGCGCTCGATCCCTGGACCGGGATCCGCCAGACCATGCTGAAAATGGCCAATGCCCGCACCGTGAAGGTGGACCCCAGCTTTGCGTATATTCCGCTATTCGCTGGCGCCACGATGATGGGCTTTTCGCTGCGCAGGCGCATGCGTCGCACGGCCCAGGGCGCTGTTCCGGCCTGAAGCGATAAATCTGCTTGAGGTTCTGCGATTTCCTCGCGTTAGAACCATCGGGCACTGAGCGTTCATCCCGCTTCTGGACGAAGCGCTCTTTGCCCGTTACCACCACTGTCATGAGCCCCGCCGCCATCATCCTCGCCGCCGGCCTTGGCACGCGCATGCGTTCCACCCAAGCCAAGGTGCTGCACCCCTTGGCGGGGAGGCCCATGATCCAGCATTTGATCGGCGCTTGCGCGCAGGTTTTTGGGCGGATTGTGGTGCTGGTCGGGCCCGATATGCCGACGCTGGAAGACGCTGTGGCGCCGCGAGAAGTGGTGGTGCAGCGGGAAAGACTCGGCACCGGCCATGCGGCGCTGCAAGCGGCCCCTTTGCTTGGCGGGCATCAGGGTGATGTCGCGGTGCTTTATGGTGACAATCCGCTGATCTCGGCGGCCACATTGCAGGCGCTGGTGGCCGCTCGCCAAACCGCTGGCCTTGCGCTGCTGGCCATGCGGCCCGCTGATCCTGCGCGCTATGGCCGCGTGGTGCTGGATGAGAAATCCGAAGTTGCGCGCATTGTTGAATGGGCAGATGCGACGGAAGAAGAACGCGCGATTGGCCTTTGCAATGCGGGTGTGATTTCCGCCCCGGCGCAGGATTTGTTTCGCTGGCTCAGCGCCATCAGCAACAACAACGCCAAGGGCGAATACTACCTGACGGATGTCATTCAGCAGGCGCGGCTTGAAGGCAAGCGCGTGGTCGCGGTGGAAGCGCCAGAGGCTGAGCTTCGCGGCATCAATAGCCGCGCTGAATTGGCGCAAGCGGAAGCCGAAGTGCAGCGAAGCCTGCGCGCTGCCGCCATGGCGGGTGGCGTGACGATGTTGGCGCCGGAGAGCGTGTATCTTTCCCATGACACGCAATTGGGCGCGGATGTGGTGCTGGAACCGAATATCTTCTTCGGCCCTGGTGTAGCGGTGGAAGATGGCGTGACGATCCGCGCCTTCAGCCATTTGGAAGGCTGTGTGGTGAAGCGCGGCGCGGTGATTGGCCCTTATGCGCGGCTGCGCCCCGGCACTATCATTGAACCCCATGCCCATGTCGGCAATTTCGTGGAGTTGAAGGCAACCACGCTCGGCCCCGGCGCCAAGGCAAATCATTTGAGCTATCTGGGCGACGCCATGATTGGCGCGGGTGCCAATATCGGCGCTGGCACCATCACCTGCAATTATGATGGTGTTGCGAAGCACCGTACCGAAATTGGTGAGGGCGCTTTCATTGGCAGCGATACGGCGCTTGTGGCGCCGGTGAAAATCGGCGCGCGCGCCCTGGTGGCAGCCGGCAGCGTAATTACGGAAGACGTGCCCGATGACGCGCTGGCGATTGCGCGCGGGCGCCAGGCGATGAAGCCGGGGCGTGGCTTCAAGGGCAAGGGGAAGCGCTGATGTGCGGCATTGTTGGTGTGGTTGGGCAGGCAGCGGCAGCGCCGCGGCTTTTGGAAGCGCTGCGGCGGTTGGAATATCGCGGCTATGACAGTGCCGGCATCGCAACCTTGATTGACGGCAAGATTGATCGCCGGCGGGCCGAGGGCAAGCTTGGTAATCTTGCGGCCGCCTTGGAAAGCGCGCCTTTGGCGGGTTCTACCGGCATCGGCCATACCCGCTGGGCCACACATGGCGCGCCCACAACACGCAATGCGCATCCGCATGGTACGGCGCGCGTGGTGGTGGTCCATAATGGCATCATCGAAAACCACGCTGAATTGCGCGCCGAATTGGAAGCGCGTGGCCATGTGTTTCAGACCGAAACCGATACCGAAACCTTCGCGCTTTTGGTGGATGATTTCCTGCAAGGCGGTCATGCGCCCGAAGCTGCCGCAGCGGCAGCGCTGAAGCGCGTGCATGGCGCCTTTGCGCTGGCCATGATTTTCGCGGGCCATCCGGATTTGCTGATTTGCGCCCGCCAAGGCGCGCCGCTCGCTGTCGGCTTTGGTGAAGGGGAGATGTTTGTGGGATCGGATGCGCTGGCACTCGCCCCCCTCACGCGACGCATTGCGTATTTGGAAGAAGGCGATTGGGCGGTGCTGGATCGCACCGGCGCGCGGTTTCATGATGTGACGGGCGCGGAAGTGAAGCGCGAAATCAAGCTCACCGCTGTTTCGGGCGCCACGACCGGCAAGGGCAATTACCGCCATTTTATGGAAAAGGAATTGCACGAACATCCGGTGGTGCTGGGTGATACCTTGACGCAATATCTGGACCCGGCGCAGCGGCGCGTTGTGTTGCCTGAATTACCCTTCGATCCCGTGACCGTGCCACGTTTGACAATGACTGCTTGCGGCAGTGCCTATTTGGCGGGTTTGGTCGGGCGTTATTGGATTGAGGAATTGGCGCGACTTCCCGTTGATGCTGATGTTGCCAGTGAATTTCGCTATCGTGATCCGCCCTTGCCGAAAGGTGGTGGCGCCTTGTTGATCAGCCAAAGCGGTGAAACGGCTGACACCATGGCGGCTCTGCGCTTATTGAAGGAACGCGGCCAAAGCGTGCTGTCCATTGTGAATGTGCCGGAAAGCACCATGGTTCGTGAAAGCGATGCGTCGGTGCTGACCGTGGCGGGGCCAGAAATTGGCGTGGCTTCGACCAAGGCTTTCACGGCGCAGCTTGCGGTATTGGCCTGCCTGGCCATTGGGCTTGGCCGTGCGCGCGGGGCGATTAGCGCCGCACAAGAAGCAGAATTGACCGCGGCGCTATTGGAAGTGCCGTCCAATGCTGCCGCCGTTTTGGAACGCGATAGTGAAATCCGTGCCATGGCCGCGGAAGTGGCCAAGGCGCGGGATGTGCTTTTCCTTGGCCGTGGATCGCTTTACCCAATCGCCTTGGAAGGCGCGCTGAAGCTGAAGGAAATTTCCTATATTCATGCGGAAGGTTACGCGGCGGGCGAAATGAAGCATGGCCCGATTGCGTTGATTGATCCCGCCGTGCCGGTGATTGCCCTTTGCCCCTCAGGCCCGTTGTTTGAGAAAACCGCGTCCAATCTCCAGGAATCTGCGGCGCGTGGCGGGCGCGTTATGGCTTTCACCGATGATCTGGGCGCGGAAAAACTGCGCGGTTTTGCTGAGCGCATTGTGGTGCTGCCGCGTGTGCCGGCCTTTGCTGCGCCCATTCTGCATGTGATTCCGGTGCAATTCCTTGCCTACCATGTTGCAGTGCTGAAGGGCACGGATGTGGATCAGCCGCGCAACCTCGCGAAAAGCGTCACGGTGGAATAGCGCGCAACGCTTGTGCGGCAGACGGAATCAGCAATAACGCAAGAAACAGAAGGCGCCGCATCATTCCTCAATGATGGCGACAGCGCGCGTCCAGCCGGCGGAACCGCGATGCACCTTCACGGGGAAGCAGGAAATCATGAAGCCATCCGGCGGCAGGCTTTCCAGATTGGTGAGTTTTTCCATGTGGCAATAGCCAATCTCACGCCCCGCGCGATGGCCTTCCCAGATCAGGGACGCATCACCGGTTTCCTGCACTTTCTTCTTCGTCAATGAAAACGGCGCATCCCAGGACCAGCCATCAATGCCCGTCACGCGTACGCCCTGTTCAAGCAGCCAAAGCGTTGCCGCCTTGCCGACACCGCAGCCGCTATGGATGAAATCATCCTGCCCGTAACGGCTGGCGGCGCGCGTATTCACCACCACAATTTCAAGCGGTTTCAGCGTATGGCCGATGCGCTTCAATTCTGCCTGCACATCGCCAGGGGTTGCGACATAGCCATCCGGGAAATGCCGGAAATCGAGCTTCACGCCAGGCTGAAAGCACCAATCCAAAGGCACTTCATCAATGCGCCAGGATGGCTCCCCGCCCGGGACGGTTCTTTCATTCATGCGGCTGAAGAAGTGATAGGGCGAATCAAGATGCGTCCCGCTATGCGTCGTGATGCGCACCACTTCCCGGGCGGCGAATTGGCCTTCGGGCAATTGATCCACGCTGATGCCGAATTCCTGCGCCAGGCGCGGCGCGGTCATGTGATGATCGTGATACTCAATTTCGGGCAGCATATGCGGTGGGTCGGATGCGATCCCGCCCTTGAGTGCGACCGAGATATCAATGAAACGGCGTGCCATGGCTTCCCCCTTATTCTTCAAAAATCGCGACAGCGCGGGTCCAACCGGCAGAGCCGCGATAGACCTTCACCGGCAGGCAGGAAATGGTGAAACCGCTGGGCGGCAGCTTATCCAGGTTGGAGAGTTTTTCGATGTGGCAATAGCCAATTTCTCGCCCTGCGCGATGGCCTTCCCAGATCAGTGACACATCACCGGTGGCCGCGACCTTCTTTTTGGTCAGCGAAAACGGCGCATCCCAGGACCAGCCATCCGTGCCGGTCACGCGCACGCCCTGTTCCAGCAGCCAAAGGGTTGCTTCCTTGCCCATGCCGCAGCCGGAATGGATGTAATCATCCTCCCCATACCGTGCGCCGGCGGCGGTATTCACTACCACGATTTCCAAAGGCTTTAGCGTATGGCCAATGCGCTTCAATTCGGCCTGCACATCGGCGGCCGTGGCGACATAGCCGTGTTCGAAATGCCGAAAATCTAGCTTCACTCCAGGCTGCAAGCACCAATCCAGCGGCACTTCATCAATCCGCCAGGAAGGCTCGCCACCCGGCACCAGCCTTTCATTCATGCGGCTGAAATAATGATAGGGCGCGTCAATATGGGTGCCGTTATGGGTGCTGATCTGCACACGCTCCACCGCCGCATATTCGCCTTCTGGCAATTGATCCACGCTAATGCCGAAATCCTTCGCCATAGCGGGCGCGGTCATGTGGTGGTCCAGATATTCAATCTTGGGCAGCGCGTGCGGCGGATCACTGATGATGCCGGCACGGAGTGCAACGGATATGTCAACGATGCGACGGGGCATGGGGTTTCTCCTTCTTGTATGATCAAACAGGCCAGGCAATGGCGGGCGCGATAGCGCCACGGCATTCGCCAAAGCCAATGGAAACCGCGCCAGGCGCTTCAGCGCGGGCGCGGAAAATCACCTCATCACCATCCTGTAACCAGCGGCGGGTTTCGCCATTGGGCAGCGTGATGGGGCCACCAAGGCCAAGTTCCGCGAGGCACGCAGCGGCAGTGTCTTCCGGACCGGAAACCGTGCCGCTGCCGAGCAAATCGCCGGGCAGCAGATTGCAGCCATTGGTGCCATGATGCGCCACCATTTGTGCCGCGGTCCAATACATGCGCGCGAAATCCGTATCGGTCAGAAGCGCGGGCGCGGCACCTTCCGCGCTCATCTTGGTGGTCACCAGCAAAGCTTGCATCCGCACCCCCAGCGCCCCAGCCGCGCGGTTCCAGGCGCTATCCAGATAGGGCAGGGGAGGCGGTTCAATCACCGGTGCCGCCTTTGCGAAGGGTTCCAGCGCTTCCGCCGTGACTATCCAGGGCGAGACTGATGTTGAAACACTCTTCGCCAAGAAAGGCCCAAGCGGCGGCATTTCCCAGCGCTGGATATCGCGTGCTGACCAATCATTCAAAAGCCCAAAGCCGAAAATACGCTGCGGTGCTGCCGCCATGGTCACGGGCGTGCCGAGTGCATTCTCACCCGCGATCCAAATAGCCAATTCCAATTCATAATCCATCGCTTCCGATGGGGCGAAGCGTACCTCGCCATCGCTGCGCGCCCATTGGCCATGCGGGCGGATCACATCCTCGCCACTCACGCGCACCGAACTGGCACGAGAATGATAGGCAACCGGCAAATGCCGAAAGGCCTGGGGCAGAGGGTTTTTCGGATCGCGCCGCACGCCAAGCCGCGCGCAGTGATCATAGCTCGCCATGAAATCGGAAAAATTCGCGACCGTGGCGGGCATGTGCATTTGTGCTTCGGCCATCGGCACCAGGATGCGCGCGGCCAAGGATTCAGCCGATGAACCCGCCGCCAGCAGCGCCGAAATTTGCGCACGCAAACCGGCCGATGCGCCCCTGCCCAGCGCCATCAGCGCATTCAGGCTTGGCCCTGCGGCGGCTTCCGCGGCGGCACCGGAAAGCAGGCCAGCGCTGATCGCGGCGCGCAAATCCAAAATCATCTCGCCAATCGCAACCCCGCCGCGCGGCGCTTCCCCGGCGCGACTGAAGATGCCGAAGGGCAGGTTCTGGATTGGGAAATCCTGCCCCGGCTGATTGGCAGAAGCGACCCAGCTTTTCAGGCTGGGGTTATGAGTGGCATCCATGCGGGCGCTCCTATGGCTTTCTTGGGGGCGATCATGGCCTGCCGGGGCGCGAAGGCAAGCCCGCCGGTGAAAGGTTTGGGAAAAGCCGCCATTTCGGCTTACTCTGGGAGAAAGCCCAGGAGGACCCCCATGCTCGACGCCACTACCAAGCTGCCCTTGAAGGACCCCGCCCTTTTCCGTCAGGCGAATTACATCGCCGGCGCCTGGGTGCAGGCCGATAGCGGCAAGACCATTGCCGTGCGTAACCCTGCTAGCGGGGAAGTGATTGGCGAAGTGCCGGCCATGGGCCAGGCCGAAACGCGCCGCGCCATTGAAGCGGCCAATGCCGCCTGGCCGGCTTGGCGCGCCATGCTCGCAAAAGATCGCGCCGTGATCCTGCACAAGATCGCCGCGCTGATGCATGAGAACTCCGACGATCTGGCCGCGATTATGACGGCTGAGCAAGGCAAGCCCTTGGCAGAGGCGAAGGGCGAAGTGGTCTATGCCGCTTCCTTCATTGAATGGTTCGCCGATGAAGGCCGTCGCGTACAGGGGGAAACGATCCCGCAAAACGCCAAGGGGCGCCGCATTCTGGTGACCAAGGAACCGATTGGCGTTTTTGCTGCCATCACGCCCTGGAACTTCCCTGCGGCCATGATCACCCGCAAGGCGGGGCCAGGTTGGGCCGCGGGCTGCACCGGCGTGATCCGCCCGGCATCGCAAACGCCGTTTTCCGCGCTGGCTTTGGCGGTGCTAGCGGAACGCGCGGGCATGCCTTCTGGTGTGTGCAATGTGATCACCGGGCCTTCGGGCGAGACAGGCAAGGAACTCACCAGCAACCCGATCATCCGCAAACTGTCTTTCACCGGCTCAACCGAAGTTGGGCGTGTGCTGCTTGCGCAATGCGCCGCGACCATCAAGAAGACCTCGATGGAATTGGGCGGTAATGCGCCCTTCATTGTGTTTGATGATGCGGATCTGGATGCGGCGGTGGCCGGCGCGATGGCGTCCAAATATCGCAATGCGGGGCAGACCTGCGTCTGCGCCAATCGCATCCTGGTGCAGGATAGCGTGTATGAAGCCTTCGCCGCCAAGCTGAAGACAGCGGTGGAAGGGCTGAAGGTCGGCCCCGGGATGGAACCCGGCGTCACGCAAGGCCCGCTGATCAATGCCGATGCGGTGGCCAAGGTAGAAGAACATATCGCCGATGCGTTGGCTCAAGGGGCCAGCATCATCACCGGCGGCAAGCGCCATGCGCGCGGCGGTAATTTCTTCGAACCGACGATCCTTTCGAATGTGCCGCGTGGTGCCAAGATTTTCGGGGAAGAAACCTTCGGCCCGGTGGCGCCGTTGTTCCGTTTCAAGACCGAAGAAGAAGCGATACAGATGGCCAATGATACGGAATTTGGCTTGGCTTCTTACTTCTACGCCCGCGATGTTGGGCGCATCTTCCGCGTGGCGGAAGCTTTGGAATACGGCATTATCGGCATTAATGAAGGCATCATCTCCACCGCTGAAGTGCCCTTTGGTGGCTTCAAGCAATCGGGCCTTGGGCGCGAAGGCAGCCATATGGGGATCGAAGAATATCTTGAAGTGAAATACCTCGCCATTGGTGGTATCGGCACGTGAGTGAGGCGATTTTCCTGGAAGACCTATTCCCGGGCCGGCGCTTTACCGCGGGCTCAGTGATGGTGGATGCCGAGGAAGTCAAACGCTTCGCCGCGCTTTATGACCCTCAGCCCTTCCATATGGATGAAGAAGCGGGTGCCGCGCATCCGCTTTTTGGGCGGCTGGCTGCGAGTGGTTGGCACACTGCCGGCATGACCATGCGCATGGTAGTGCAGGCCATTGGTGGGATTTCTGGCGGCATTGTCGGCGGCGGCGGTGAGCTGCAATGGACCAAGCCGGTGTACCCTGGCGATACGTTGCGCGTGGAAATCGAGGTGCTGGAAGTGGCACCTTCGCGCTCTCGGCTGGATCGCGGTAGCGCGCTGATGCGCAACACAACCTTCAACCAACATGATGAGCCGGTGCAGATTTTCATCGTGCGCGTTGTTGTCCCGAAACGTCCCGTCTGATCGGTTTTCTTGAGGTTTTCATGGCTTATGATTTTGATCTTTTCGTAATTGGTGGCGGTTCTGGTGGGGTGCGCTCCGCGCGTATTGCCGCCGGCCATGGGGCGCGGGTGGGTGTCGCCGAAGAACGCTTCTGGGGCGGCACCTGTGTGAATGTCGGCTGCGTGCCGAAAAAAATCATGGTGAATGCCGCCGAATATGGCGCCTGGGCGGAAGATGCGGCGGCTTTTGGGTGGTCGTTTGAAAATCACGGGCATGATTGGGCGAAGCTGGCGGCGGCACGAGACGCCGAAGTGGCGCGGCTTTCGGGGATTTATGGCCGCTTGCTGGGCAATGCAGGTGTGACTTCCTTCGATGCGCGCGCCACCTTCCTGGATGCGCATACACTTGATGTCGGCGGCAAGCGCGTAACGGCTGAGCGCATCATCATCGCGGTCGGTGGTGTCGCCACCCGGCTTGAGATCCCGGGCGCTGAGCTTGGCCTCATTTCGGATGATATCTTCACTTTGAAGGCGTTGCCGAAGCGCGTTGCGGTGCTTGGCGCTGGCTATATCGCGGTGGAGTTTGCCTGCATCCTGAAGGGCCTTGGCGCCGAGGTTACGCTGGTGCATCGCGCGCCGCTGCCGCTGCGCGGTTTTGATGAGGATATTCGCAGCGCTGCCGCTGAAGCCTTGGTTGCACAGGGCATTGCCTGCCATGCCGGCGTCAGCCCTGTCCGCATTGAAGCGCGCGGCGCGGAGCGTGTGCTGCATCTTTCCGATGGCTCGGCGCAGGTGGTTGATGCGGTCTTTTTCTGCACCGGGCGCAAGCCCGCGACCGAGGGGCTTGGGCTGGACAAGGCGGGTGTGCGCTTGGCTGACAATGGCGTGATCGCGGTGGATGACAATCACGCGACCAGCCAGCCGCATATCTATGCGATTGGCGATGTACTGGACCGGGTGAACCTGACCCCTATGGCAACCGCCATTGGTCACGCGCTTGCCGATACGCTGTTCGGCAATAACCCGCGACGTGTCAGCTATGAAAACGTGCCGACGGCAGTTTTTATGAACCCGCCCATTGGCACGGTGGGCATCACGGAAGAAGAAGCCGCCAAGCGCGGCCCCGCTGATATCTATGTCACGCGCTTCACGCCCATGCGCCACACCATCAGCAAGCGCGAGGGCCGCAAGACGCTCATGAAGCTCGTGGTCTGCCAACGCACGCAAAAAATCCTCGGCGCGCATATGATCGGCGAAGACGCGGGTGAGATGATGCAGGGGATCGGCATTGCCGTGGTGATGGGCGCCACAAAACAGGATTTTGATCGCACTATCGGCATTCATCCAACGGCGGCGGAAGAATTTGTCACACTTCGCACCCGCACCCGCGTGGTGGGCGCGTGATGCAGCCGGCGCAGCGCCTGATCATCAGCTTCGCCTCGGTCGGGCATTTTCTGCATCATGTGCTGACGGGGCTTTTCCTTACATTGGCCGTGATTTTGGAAGGTGTCTGGCAAAGGCCCTATGCCGAGATCATTGCGCTTTGGACACTCGGTGCCGCCATGATCGGGGTTGGTGCGCCGCTGGCGGGCTGGCTTGCGGATCGCTTCGGCCATGCGCGCATGATGACGGTGTTTTTCCTGGGTATCGGGCTTGCTTCCATCATCGCCGGCTTTGTTGCCGATAGTGCGGAAATGGGCCTGGCACTCGCGCTGCTGGGTGGCTTTGGGGCGATTTATCATCCGGTCGCACTCGCCTGGGTTTCCATGACCGCGCCGCCCGATGCGCGCGGGCGGCTGATGGGTATTCTGGGCATTGCGGGCAGCATCGGCGTTGCCTGCGCCGCCGTGATTGCCGGCGGGCTGGCCGAAATCGCCGGTTGGCGCATGGCGATGATCCTGCCCGGTATTGTCACCATCATTGCGGGCTTAGCGCTGCTATTCTGCCTGCTCACTGGTCGTGTTGCCGCCAGCAATCACCAGCCAGGTCAGGAAGCTGCGCAGGCTGCGGCGGCAGAGGCCGCGCGCATTCCCTGGGGCGTGCTGATTGTGCTCGCCATCACCTTCATGCTGGGCTCCATTGCCTATACCGCCTATTCCACTGCGCTTCCGAAGTGGCTGAGTGACATGCTGCTGCTTGATTCCGCCCGGCCAGCGCAGCTTGGCCTGATTGTGGGTGCCACCATGTTGATGGGCAGCGCGGGGCAATTGATTGGCGGGCGGCTCGCGGATCAGATGCCGATGAAGACGCTTTATGTCGCGACCTTCCTGGTGAAACTGCCGCTCATGCTGCTGGCGGCCTGGTTTGGTGGGGTTTGGGTGCTGTTGATTGCTGTGTTCATCGGCTTCATGTTCGATTTTTCGGCACCAGTCGAAAACTTGCTGCTAGCACGCTATTCATCGGGCAAGCGCCGCGGCCTGGCCTTTGGGCTGAAATTCGCGATGGGTTTTGTCGCGGCGCCGCTGGGGGTGAACCTTGTTGCCTGGGCCTATGGCGATGCCGCGGGCGGAGCGCCAGCGCTGTTTCTGACCCTGGCTGTTCTTGGGCTTGTCATGCTGGCCGCTGCCATGGCTTTGCCGCGTGATGCGGGCGCACGCACGGCACCAAGGGCGGTCACCGCCTAAGGCTTCCACCGCAGCGCCAAGCCGTGCAGGATACGCCCCCGAAAGCATTAAGGGATACCGCCCGATGAAAACGCGCGCCGCCGTGGCTTGGCAAGCGAAACAGCCGCTCACCATCGAAACTGTGGATTTGGATGGCCCCAAAGCCGGAGAAGTACTGGTTGAAATCATGGCGACGGGTGTCTGCCATACGGATTCCTACACGCTGGATGGGCTGGATTCTGAGGGGCTTTTCCCCGCCATCCTAGGCCATGAAGGTGCCGGTATTGTGCGGGAGGTCGGCGCGGGTGTTACCAGCGTAAAGCCCGGCGATCACGTGATCCCGCTCTACACGCCCGAATGCCGCGCCTGCAAAACCTGCCTGAGCCAGCGCAGCAATCTTTGCACCTCCATTCGCGGCACCCAGGGCAAGGGTATCATGCCCGATGGCACTAGCCGCTTCAGTTGTGAAACCACCACGCCTGGCAAACCGCTTTTCCATTACATGGGCTGCAGCACCTTTTCGAACTTCACCGTGCTGCCGGAAATCGCGCTCGCGAAAGTGCGCGAAGACGCGCCCTTCGACAAGATTTGCTATATCGGCTGCGGAGTCACCACCGGCATTGGCGCGGTGATCTATACGGCCAAGGTCTGGCCCGGTGCCAATGTGGTTGTCTTTGGCCTGGGCGGTATTGGGCTGAATGTCATCCAGGGCGCGCGCATGGTGGGTGCCGACAAGATCATCGGCGTTGACATCAACCCCGCCAAGCAGGCCATGGCGCGCAAATTCGGTATGACGCATTTCATCAACCCGAATGAGATCGGCACCGATAAGGTGGTTCAGGCCATCACGGATTTAACCGGCGGTGGGTCGGATTTTTCCTTCGATTGCACCGGCAATGTCGCGGTGATGCGCCAGGCGCTGGAATGCTGCCATCGCGGCTGGGGTGAGAGCATCATCATCGGCGTCGCACCCTCAGGCGCCGAGATCGCAACCCGCCCCTTCCAATTGGTCACTGGCCGCGTCTGGAAAGGTTCCGCCTTTGGTGGCGCGCGCGGGCGCACCGATGTGCCAAAAATCGTTGATTGGTACATGGAAGGGAAGATCAATATTGATGATCTGATCACCCACACCATGCCGCTTGAGAAAATCAACGATGCCTTCGATTTGATGCATGAAGGCAAATCCATCCGATCGGTGGTGGTGTTTTAGAAAAGCACTTCAAGCACCATTCAACATACTCTCAAAATCCCGAAACAGGCTGATCGCCTCCGGGTCGAAAAAGGGCAGGATTTGGCTCAGAAAAATCCCTGCCGTGCCGCGACCATGGTCAATCCAATAGTAGGTATTGCCAAGCCCTGCCCAGGCGAGGCCACCCGCTGAACGGCCCTGCGGTGATGGCCGCCGGTTCACCAAAAAGGTCAGCCCCCAGCCATTCGCCATGCCGGGGAAGAAATCCGCATCCCGCGTGGCGCTGGGCACCGCAGAAACCATCGGGCGCACGGCAAGCGGCGCAATCTGGTCGCGCGCCATCTCGGCCACGGTTTCCGGCTTCAGCAGCCTGATCTTGCCGTGCTTGCCGCCATTCAGGATCATGCGCGCGAAAGCCAAATAGTCCCGCGCCGTGCCGTAAAGCCCGCCGCCACCGGTCTCAAACTCCGGCTCCTGTGGTACTTCGAAGGGAATGACGGCAAGCGCACCATCCGCGCCGCGCCCATGCATCGCCGCCAGCCGCGCCCTTTGATCCGCGCGCAGTTTGAAGGAGGTATCAACCATGCCAAGCGGTTCAAAAATCACTTGCGCCAGATGCGCGCCAAGCGTCTCGCCTGTTGCGGCTTCAATCATCTTGCCGGCCCAATCTATGCCGATGCCATAACTCCAATCCTCGCCTGGATCGAATAGCAGGGGCAGGGCAAGCGCTGCATTGCGGCAGGTGCCAACCGCAGGCGTACCGGTCGCCTTGCGGAAGCGCGCGATATCCGCGCTCCACATGTCATAGGCATAGCCCGACGTATGGGTCAGCAAATGGCGCAAGGTGATGGGGCGCTTGGCCGGGCGAAGCTTGGGCTGGCCTGCCTCATCAAAGCCTTCCAGCACGCCAAGCGCGCCGATACCCGGCACTAGCGCGCTTGCCGGTGCATCCAGGGAAAGCTTGCCTGCTTCCACCAGCATCATGGCCGCCGCACCGGTGATGGCCTTGGTCATGGAGGCTATCCAGAACACCGCATCGGGCTGCATCGGTTCGGCACTTCCCACGGCCCGGCTGCCAAAACCGGCATCCCAGCTACTGCCATGTCGGTCACCCAAAGCCAGCACCATGCCAGGGATCGCCCCCGCCTGCACGGCCTGCTGCATCCGAATTGCGATATCTTGCTGCCTGTCCATGCCTGCCACTTTCCTTGCCATTCTGCCGCAATGCCCGGCTGCTCTTCCCCTAAGCGCGGGCTCGTGTTTATTGTGCCCCGTCTTGAAACAAGGAGATAGGCGGAAATGACTGCGCGGGGCTGGAGCCCGGAATCATGGCGGAACATGCCGATCAGGCAGGTGCCGGAATATCCCGACCAGGCGGCTTTGGCCGCAATGGAAGCCAAGATCGCGCGATTTCCCCCGCTGGTTTTTGCAGGTGAGGCCCGGCGCCTTAAGTCCTCCTTGGCGCGTGCTGGCGATGGCCAGGCTTTCGTCCTGCAAGGCGGCGATTGCGCCGAAAGCTTTGGCGATTTCACGGCGAATATCATCCGCGATACTTTTCGCGTGCTGCTGCAAATGGCGGTTGTGCTGACCTTTGGTGGCGCTTTGCCGGTGGTGAAGCTTGGCCGCATGGCCGGGCAATTCGCCAAGCCACGATCTTCCGATAATGAAACGCGTGATGGCGTGACGCTGCCTTCCTATCGCGGCGACATCATCAATGGGCCGGATTTCGATCCGGCATCGCGCATCCCCGATCCGTCGCGGATGGAATTCGCCTATATGCAATCGGCGGGTACGCTTAATCTGCTGCGCGCCTTCTCCACCGGGGGCTATGCGGATCTGCATCAGGTCCATCGCTGGAATCTGGGCTTTGTCGAAAGAAGCCCGCTGGCGGAACGCTATGCTGACCTGGCAACCCGCATTGATCAGACGCTGTCCTTCATGCAGGCCTGCGGCATGTCAGACCTGCCGCAAGTGCGGGAGACGGAATTCTACACCAGCCACGAAAGTCTGTTGCTGCCTTATGAGCAGTCCATGACGCGCGTGGATTCTACCTCGGGCGATTGGTATGCCTGTTCGGCGCATTTCCTGTGGATTGGGGACCGTACGCGCCAGCCGGAAGGTGCCCATGTGGAATTCCTGCGGGGCGTAAAGAATCCCATCGGCATGAAGGTCGGCCCCAGCATGGACGCCGATGAATTGGTGCGGCTGACCGAAATTCTGAATCCGACCAATGAAAAAGGACGGCTTACGCTGATCTCCCGTATGGGTGCCGATAAGGTGGAAGCGAAGCTGGCACCGCTGGTCCGTGCCGTGACGCGCGCCGGGCGCAATGTGGTTTGGATTTGCGATCCGATGCACGGCAATACCACCACCGTCGCTGGCTATAAGACCCGGCCCTTTGATGCCATCATTTCCGAAGTGCGCGGCTTTTTTGATGTGCATGAAGCGGAAGGCAGCTTCGCCGGTGGCGTGCATGTGGAAATGACCGGCAGTGACGTCACCGAATGCCTTGGCGGCGCCCATAAGCTTTCGGAGACCGATCTTTCGGCCAATTACGCGACCTCCTGCGATCCCAGGCTCAATGCCGAACAATCGCTGGAACTCGCCTTCCTGATCGCCGAGGAATTGAAGGCGCGGCGCGTGGCCGGCCTGACCGCACCGGCCCAGGCAGCGCAGTGAACGCGCCCAGCAGCCGGGAGGGAACAACCCTTCCGGCGGCATCCGATGTGACCGATGCGGTGATTTCCGCCCGCGCCGATAGCTATTTCAACCGCACCAAGGCGGTGGTGCAGCGCTTTGGTGATACCAAAGTGACCTATGCGGTGTTTCTGCGTCGCCCGGTGATTTCAGCGCCTCGGCTGATGCTGGATTGGTTGCGTGCCGTGGCGGCGTCTCGCGGCACCGCTTTCCAGATTGACGTGATGCATGAAGAAGGCCAGTGGGTCGGCGCGGGCGATCC
>CALRPR020000036.1:0-32041 GCA_943370125.1 Allobosea thiooxidans
CGTTTTCTTTCGTTTGGCGTAATCGGAGCAGGTATCGGCCAGCCTCGCATCGATGAGGGCACCTCGCTTAGCCAAAATCCTGCATGCGGCTGAACAGGCGAAGTAGCGTATCTTGAACGTTACTGAGCAGGGAAACGCCCACGGAATGACCCGCACCAAGAACGTTGATTAGCGATCGAGCGAGCGCCTTGGCCAGACCGGATCGCACTCCTCTACCGATTCTGACGCCGGTCTAATTCTCTTATAAGAACGGCCAATAAAATTTTATTGTTCTAATCTACTAAGATGTCGGGACGGCGTCTGGGAGGGGCCTGCACACAATGACCATAGTTCGCCGCATGCCCTCGCGCCGATCAAGGATTTGATAACCTGCCTGTTTACAAACCTCACCAGCCAGCTCGAAGCACGGGGTCCATGTGTGCCATCCGTCCCCCACACACGATACCGCGTACGCGACACGGCCATCAGGAGCTTAAATCTGTTGCATTTTCGCGTTTGAGCATCCAATCAGTAGAGAGGCAAAAACGCACACCAAAAGGATGCCTCGTCCAAAAAGACGTCTTAGAAAATGCATGATGAGGTCCTGAATCTGTACATCTTAAGAAAGAATACGATCTTTTTTGCAGAAATCCATGATTTTAATCATTAAACTTATCTTTAGGGCAGCATGCATGGTAAGGGCGCGCCACGCAGGATTGTTCTCCGTCGGGCGTGCTGCCAGAGTGGCAGAAAGCAATACCGCTGCCGGAACTGATGGCAGTTTGGGGAGGCATGATCGTGATCCGCAGAAGAAACCTTATGGCCGCGCCCCTCGCGCTAGGTGCCGCATCGCAACAGGCCGCCGCGCAATCCGGCGCCGCCTGGCCCGCCGGGCGGCCCATTCGGCTCGTGGTTGGCTTCCCGCCTGGTGGGTCTGGCGATTTCCTGGCGCGCACCCTCAGCGAACCCCTCTCCCGCGAATTGGGCGGTGCGACCATCCTCGTGGATAACCGCCCGGGCGCTGGTTCCAATATCGCCGCCGAACATGTCGCGCGGAGCGAGCCCGATGGCTACACCATTCTGCTTGGCGGTAATTTCACCCATTCGGTGAACCCGGCCATGTATCGGCGCCTGCCCTTTGATCCTATCAATGATTTCACGCCCATCACGCGGATCAGCGATTTGCCGCTGATCATTGCCGTGCGCGCCGATGCCGGGATCAATAATCTGGCGGAGCTTGCTGCGCGCATGCGCGCCCAACCGGGGCGCTGGAATTACGCCACGCCGGGCATTGGCACGCCAAGCCATTTGGTCGGCGCCAAGCTTGCTAAAGTAACGGGTGAGGATATCACCCATGTGCCCTTCCGCGGTGGCGCGCCTTCCCTGCAAGCCGTGCTGGCGGGGGATGTGCAAATCCTGGTCGGCACGCCGCCCGTGGCGCTGCCGCAAATCCGCGCGGGCACGCTGAAGGCGCTGTCGCTCAGCACGCGCCTCCCCTCCCCCGCCATTCCCGATGTGCTGGGCAGTGAAGCCGCCGGCCTGCCCGCGCTGGATATCACCGGCTGGTGGGGTGTTTGGACGGCGGCGCGTTTGCCCAACCCCATTCGCGATCGGCTGTTTACCGCCTTCCGTGCGGTGCTGGCGCAGCAAGCCGTACAGGCGCGTTTGGCACAGGAAGGGCTGCAAGCGCTGCCGAGTGAAAGCCCGGAAGAATTTGGCCGTTTCGTGCAGGCAGAAATGCCGATCTGGGCGCAAATCGTGAAGGATGCCGGGGCCACGGCGGATTAGCTTCCGTTCAAGCCAAGTAGAATCGCTTGGCTGGTCGGAAAGGGCGCTACAACGCCCCCTACTGCGTCGTACCCCCCGAAACCCCGGCGGGTGCCGCAGTGCGCCCACCATCCACGGTGTATTCGCCGCCCGTCATATTGCTGGCGAGGTCGGACAGCAGGAAAAGCACCAAATTGGCCACTTCCTCAGCCGTACCGTAACGGCGCAGCGGTATGCCCGCCGCATAGCGTTCCTCAACGCCTTTCGGATTATTGGGCGAAACCTGGCGGGATACTTCCTCGATCATCCGTGTCGCGATCGGGCCGGGGCAGACGGCATTCACGCGAATGCCATGCGGCCCGACCTCGCCCGCCACACTTTTTGTCAGCCCATTCACCGCATGTTTGGAAGCGGAATAGACCGACATGCCAGGTGAGCCGACCAACCCCGCGATGGAGGCTGTATTGACCACCGCGCCGCGCCCGGCGGCAATCATCACCGGCAGCACATGGCGCAGGCCCAAAAACACGCCCTTCACATTCACCGCCATGATCTGGTCGAAGACGGCTTCCTCATATTCCGCGAGCCGCGCGACGCGGCCTTCAATGCCGGCATTATTGTGGAAGCAATCAATCGCGCCGAAGCAATCCAGCGCTGCCTTCACATAAGCCGCGACATCGGCGGATTTGGTGACATCAGCGGTGCGGAACAGCGCTGATGCACCAAGGGAAGCCGCCAGGGCCTCCCCAGCCGTGGCGTCGCGGTCCACGATCACCACCTTGCCGCCACGCGCAACAAAACCGCGCGCCACTGCCGCGCCAATGCCATTGGCGCCGCCCGTCACAATGCCAACCTTGCCTGAAAAATCCATGATGCGTTCCTCCTGCCCGGGCGGTTACTGCCGCCCGCTTCGCATCATGCTTGCGCCGCTTGCCCGGAAAGACAAGCGGCGCCCTAAAGCTACCCCGCCGCCTTGGCTTCCCGCCGCCGCGCCGTCAGCACAAACTCAGTATAGCCATTGGGCTGCGCGCGGCCCTTCAGCACCAGATCGCAAGCGCCCTTGAAGGCCGGCCCATCAAAGCCAGGCGCCATGGGGCGATAGGCCGCATCCCCGGCATTCTGCCGATCCACCACGCCCGCCATGCGCTTCATGGTTTCCATCACCTGCGCTTCGCTCACCACGCCATGGCGCAGCCAATTGGCGATATGCTGGCTGCTGATGCGCAAAGTCGCGCGGTCTTCCATCAGCCCGACATCATTAATGTCAGGCACTTTGGAACAACCAACGCCCTGATCCACCCAGCGCACCACATAGCCCAGAATGCCCTGCGCGTTATTGTCGAGTTCCGCCTGCACATCAGACGGAGACCAATTGGTATCGCGCGCCAGCGGTACAGTCAGAATATCATCCAACTTTGCACGGCGGCCACCCTTGGTGATTTCATCCTGCCGATCGGCAACGCTGACCTGATGGTAATGCAGCGCATGCAAGGTGGCGGCTGTGGGGGATGGCACCCAGGCGGTTGAAGCCCCCGCCTTGGGGTGGCCCACCTTTTGGTCGAGCATCGCCGCCATGGCATCCGGCATGGCCCACATGCCCTTGCCGATTTGCGCGCGCCCACGCAGCCCGCAGGCCAGGCCCGTGTCCACATTCCAATCCTCATAGGCCTTGATCCAGGCCGCGCCCTTCATGTCATTCTTGCGAATGACAGGGCCGGCTTCCATGGCAGTGTGGATTTCATCGCCAGTGCGGTCCAGGAAGCCCGTATTGATGAAGACCACGCGATCCTTGGCCGCCCCGATGCAGGCCTTGAGGTTCACCGTGGTGCGGCGTTCCTCATCCATAATGCCCATCTTCAGCGTGGCGCGCGGCAAGCCTAGCGCCGCTTCCACCTGACCAAAAAGCGCATCGGCCCAGGCCACTTCTTCCGGCCCATGCATTTTGGGCTTCACGATATACACGTTACCAGCGCGGGAATTCAGCCGCTTGCCGCGAATATCATGAATGGCAATCACCGACGTGCAGAAGGCATCCAGAATCGTCTCCGGCACTTCAGCGCCATCCAGCGTCACCGCATCGGTCATCATGTGGTGGCCCACATTACGCACCAACATGACTGAACGCCCATGCAGCGTCAGCTCCCCACCCGCTGGGCGCTGAAAGACGCGGTCCGGGTTCAGGCGGCGCGTCATGGTCTTGCCGCCCTTGTCAAAACTCGCTTCCAGATCGCCGCGCATCAAGCCGAGCCAATTGCGATAGACCGCGACCTTGTCTTCCGCATCCACGGCGGCGACGGAATCCTCGCAATCCTGAATGGTGGTCAGCGCGCTTTCCAGCGCCACATCAGCAATGCCCGCCGGATCGGTCTTGCCGATCGGATGCGTGCGGTCCAGCCGCACTTCAAGATGCAAGCCGTTATTGACGAAAAGCAGCGACGTCACCGCATGCGCTTCGCCCAGATAGCCCACGCATTGGCCAGGCCGCGCGAGGCCGGTTTTGCTGCCATCCTTCAGCGTCACTTCCAGCGCGCCGCCTTCAATCCGATACCCCGTGGCATCGGCGTGCGAGCCCTTGGCGAGCGGCACGGCGCTATCCAGCACACCGCGCGCATAGGCAATGACCTTCGCACCCCGTTCCGGGTCATAGCCCTTGCCGGAAGCCGTGCCGGGGATGGCATCCGTGCCGTAAAGCGCATCATAAAGGCTGCCCCAGCGCGCATTGGCGGCGTTCAACGCGTAACGCGCATTGGAAACCGGCACGACAAGCTGCGGCCCGGCCATGGAGGCGATTTCCGCATCCACATCCGTGGTGCCCACCGTCACTTGCGCGGGTTCCGGCAGCAGATAGCCAATTTCCTTCAGGAACGCGGTATAGGCCGCCTGATCAATCGGCTTGGCGGGGTTGGCCTGGTGCCAGGCATCAATCTTCGCTTGCAGCGCATCGCGCTTCGCGAGCAGCGCGGCATTGGTCGGCACCATATCCCGCAGCGTGCGTTCCATCGCGTCCCAGAAGCGGGCTGGCTCCACGCCCGTGCCGGGCAGGGCTTCGTTTTCAATGAATTTCTTCAGAATGGGGGCAACAGAAAGCCCCTTTGATGCAGACATTGGCGTGCTCCCGAACAAGGGGCGGGTCTTGGCCCGCCCGTAGAATCCGGAGGGTTCCATAAAAGGAAAGGGACGGCGGGGCAAACCGGCGGGGGGTTGCGGGAAGCCGCGGGCGGCGCGAGGCTAGTTCGATAGAAACTGAGGAAACCGCATCATGGCCTATACCCCGCCCCGTCACACTTCCCAGCATTGGCATGTCACGAAGCCTGCCGCTTCTGGCCGCAAGGGCATGGTGGCATCCCAGGCGCGCAGCGCCGCCGAGGCAGGTGTGGCCATTCTGGAAGCCGGCGGCACGGCGGCGGATGCGGCGGTGGCTACGGCCTTTGCGCTGGCGACGCTGGAGCCCTGGAATAGCGGCTTGGGCGGGATTGGCTTCGCGCAGGTGATGGCGCCCGGCGGCGCGGCCGAGACCTTTGATTTCGGTCCGGTTTCCCCACGCGGCTTGAAGCCATCGGCCTTCCCCATGACAGGCAAGATGAAGGCGGATTTGTTCACATGGCCGGAAGTGCTGGAAGACCGCAATGTGCATGGCCCGCTTTCCTTCGCCATTCCGTCTGCCGTTGCGGGCTATATGGAATTGCATGCGCGCCATGGCCGCATGCCGATCAAGGATGTGCTGGCGCCGGCGGTGGCATTGGCCAAGCGCGGCCTGGCGCAGGATTGGTTCACCACGCTGAAAGTCGCCAATTCCGCTTCCGTGCTGCGGCTTTACGCCGAAAGTGCCCGGATCTATTTGCCCAATGGCCTACCGCCCGTGGCCCCCTATCAGGGCTCGCCGGGCTTCTTCCCGCAGGGCAATCTGGCCGCCACGCTGGAACGCCTGGCCCATGCGGGGCTGGCTGATTTCTATACGGGCGATATCGCTGCCGCCATCGCCTCAGATTGCAAGGAAATGGGCGCCTTCGTCAGCGCCGAGGATTTGGTGCATTGCAAGGCACGCGTGCTACCGGCGCTTGAAGCGGCTTGGCGCGGCAAGCGGCTTTTCCTGGCCAACGGGCTGACGGCGGCGCCCACCTTGATGCGCGTGCTGGATGGCATGCGCGATGCGGATTTCTCCGGCAAGGCGCCTTCGGCGGCTTGGTATGCGCAATTGGCCCGCGTCATGCGCGCGGCCTATGCGGAACGCCTGGCGGGGCTTGGCGATGCGGAACCAAAAGCGGCGGAGTCCTGCACCACCCATCTGACAGTTGCCGACAAGGACGGCATGATGGTCGCCATGACCACCACACTGCTTTCCAGCATGGGGAGCCGCGTGGTGCTGCCAAAATCGGGCGTGCTCATGAATAATGGCGTGATGTGGTTCGACCCGCGCCCCGAAGCTGCCAATGCGCTGGCGCCGGGCAAAAGGCCGCTCACGAATATGTGCCCCGTTATTGCTGCCGAGGGTGACAAGCCCGTGATCGCCACGGGTGCTTCTGGCGGGCGGCGCATTATGGCTTCCGTCTTCCAGATGCTGTCCTTCGTTTCCGATTTCGGCATGGAACCCGAACAGGCCGCGCATCATCCGCGATTGGATGTCTCAGCGCCCGAGGGTGTCACCGCCGATATCCGGCTGGGTGCGGAAACCCTGGCCGCCCTGGCCGCCGAGGATGAGGTGACTGAAGTCGAACACGCGGTGCTGCCGGTGAATTTCGCATGCCCCAATCTGATCCGCATCGGCGCGGATGGGCTGCGCACTGGCATCACCGATGTGATGAGTCCCTGGAGTGCGGCAATCGCCGAAGCGTAAACCACAACAAAGGAAACGCCCATGAAACGTCGTCATTTGCTGCAAGGGGCCGCGGCGCTTGCCGGGGCCTCGGGCATTGCTGCGCCTTCGCTGGCGCAACCCGCGCGCACGGCCACGCTGCGCTTCGTGCCGCAGGCCAATCTGACCGCGCTTGATCCCATCTGGACCAGCGCGATTGTCACGCAAATGCATGGCTATCATGTCTATGACACGCTTTACGCCGTGGATGGTCAGCAACGCGCCCGCCCGCAAATGGCAGCAGGGCATGAGGTTTCCGCCGATGGTCGGGTGTGGCGCATCCGCCTGCGTGAAGGGCTGTTCTTCCATGATGGGGAGCCTGTGCGCGCTGCCGATTGCACGGCATCTCTCGCGCGCTGGTCGCGGCGTGACGCCTTCGGGCAAATCCTGGCCGCGCAGGTGGATGAATGGCGCGCCGTGGATGATCGCACGCTTGAAATTCGCTTAAAACGCCCCTTCCCGCTTTTGCTGGATGCTTTGGCGAAGCCCGATTCCAATGTGCCCTTCATCATGCCGGAGCGCTTGGCCAAAACCGATGCCAGCACGCAGGTCAGCGAAATGATCGGCAGCGGTCCCTATCGCTTCATGCGCGACGAATTCGTCTCTGGCAGTCGCGTGGTTTATATGCGCAATGATCGCTATCGCCCGCGCGATGAGCCCTCAGACTGGGCGTCAGGCGGTAAGGTCGCGCATTTCCCGCGCATTGAATGGCATATCCTGCCCGACCCCGCGACCGCCGCAGCGGCATTGCAATCGGGCGAGGTTGACTGGCTGGAACAGCCTTTGGCCGATCTGGTGCCAACGCTGCAGCGCAACCGCAATATCGAAGTCGGCATTCTGAACCCAACCGGCTTGATGAGCATCATGCGCTTGAACCATCTGCAGGCGCCCTTCAATAATTTGCGCGTGCGCCAGGCGGTGGCTTTGGCCGTGGATCAAGCGGATTACATGCGTTCCACCCTCGGTGATGATCGTAGTATTTGGCAGGAATGCCGCAGCCTATTTCCCTGCGGCACGCCTTATGGGGTTGAGGATCTTTCGGCGTTCAATGCCCCACCGCGCAGCCTGGATCGCGCCCGCGCCGCGCTGCAAGCGAGCGGCTACAACGGCGAGAAGGTTGTCATCATCAACCCAACCGATTTCCCACTGATTGGCCCGCATGGGCAGGTGACGGCGGATCGGCTGCGCCGCATTGGCATGAATGTGGAATTGGCGGAAACGGATTGGGGCACGGTGGTGCAACGCCGTGTGCGCACCGAGCCTGCCGATCGCGGCGGTTGGAGTATTTTCCACACCTATGGATCATCACTCGCCTATTTGAACCCGGCGGTGAGTTCGCTGGTGAAGGCCCCAGGTGCGACAGGGTGGTTCGGCTGGTATAACAGCCCAGTGATGCAGGAACGCATCCAGGCCTGGTTTGATGCGCCGGATGCCGCGCGGCAAAAGACGCTGGCGGATGAAATCAACAAGCTTGCGCAGGATGATGTTGCCACCATCCCGCTCGGCCAATTCCGCATCCGCAGCGCCTGGCGGCGCAGCATCACCGGGCTTGCGCAGGGCAGCATGCCCTATCCCTGGGGCGTGCGGCCGGTGGGGTGATTCAAGCCGCCCGCTGCGCCCGTACAGCACGCCAGACCGCTTCCGGCGTGATCGGCATATCAATATGCGCAACCCCCAGCGCATCACAGACCGCTGAGATGATGGCGGGCGGCGCACCACAAGCGCCGCCCTCACCTGCGCCCTTCACGCCCAGATCATTGGATGGGCAAGGCACCACATTCAGATCAAGGTTGAAGGAAGGCGCATCGCCCGCGCGCGGCATGCAGTAATCCTGGAAGGTCGCAGTCAGGAACTGGCCGCTGTCCGGATCATACTGCGCATGTTCCAGCATGGCCTGACCAATGCCGGCCATGATGCCGCCATGGCATTGCCCATGGACCAGCATGGGGTTGATCGGCACGCCTACATCATCCACCGCGGCGTAATTGGCGATGGTGACTTCGCCGGTTGTCGGGTCAATTTCTACCTCGGCAACGTGGCAGCCATTGGGGAAATTGCATTCCGTGTCGCGCGTGTAAGTCAGTTGTTCGTCTAGCCCGGGAGCCTCATCCGGCGGCAAGCGCGCCGGGTCATGCGCGGCGGCAATCACCGCGGGCCAGCTTGTGGCGATATCCGTCCCGGCCACACTGAAGCGGCCATTGAGGAATTCAATATCCGCCACCCCCGCTTCCAACAGATGGGCGGCGATGCGCTTGGCCTTTTCAACGATAAGCGTCGCAGCACGGCTCGTGGCGACACCGCCCATTTGCGAAGACCGCGATCCACCCGTGCCACCGCCCTTCAGCACCACATCCGAATCTCCCTGGATCAGATCAATGGCATCAAAAGGTAGGCCAAGTTTTTCAGACAGGATTTGCGCAAAGGCCGTTTCATGCCCTTGGCCATGGCTGAACGTGCCGACCGTCAGCTTGGCGCGACCTTCGGGCGTGAGCGCCACACGCGCCCATTCAAAAGGCTGCCCGCCTGACGCTTCAATGAAATAGCCAAGGCCAATGCCGCGTAGCTTCCCGTGCTTGGCGGCTTCCGCGCGCCGCGCTGCGAAACCCTGCCAATCGGCCAAGTTCAGGGCCATATCCTGGGTTTCCGCGAAGTGGCCGGAATCGATCACATTGCCGGCGACATTGCGATAGGGGATTTGATCCGGGCGGATGTAATTCAGCCTGCGAATTTCTTCCCGCCCAATGCCGAAAGCCGCCGCGCCCTGGTCAAACAAACGTTCCAGCACATAGGCGGTTTCAGGCCGGCCGGCGCCGCGATAGGCATCGGTCGGCACTGTATTGGTAAACACGCAGCGCACCTGCACATTCAGCGCCTGAAGGTCATAGACCGTGCCATTGATGCGCCCGCCCGCCATGGTTGGCACGCGCGGGCCGAAATCCAGCAAATAGGCGCCCATGGCGGCGAGGGTGCGGATGCGCACGCCAATCGCCTTGGCGTTTTCGTCAAACGCCATTTCGGCATGCGTCACATGGTCGCGCCCATGCGGGTCTGACAGGAAAGTTTCGGTCCGTCCCGCGCGCCATTTCACTGGCCGCCCGAGCTTGCGCGCCGCCCAAAGCACCATGGCACTTTCCGGGAAAAGCTTACCGCGCAGGCCAAACCCGCCGCCGACATCAGGTGAAATGACACGGATTTTTTCAAGCGGCACCTTGAAGATCAGCTTCGCCAGATTGTCGCGCACCTTGACCGCGCCCTGGGATGGCGAAACCAGCGTCCAACGTTCCCCATCCCAATCACCGAGGGCAACACGTGGTTCCATGGGATTACCGACAATGCGGTTCTGCACCAGATCAACTGAGACGATACGCGCAGCACGGGTAAAAGCCTCATCGGCCTCCGCGGCGCGGCCGCTATCCCAATGGACGCAAAGATTGCTGCCCTGATCTTCCCAGATCACCGGCACGTCAGCATCAAGCGCTTTGCCGGTTTCGGTGATGCTCGGCAGGGTTTCATAGTCAATCTGGATCAGCTCAGCCGCATCCATTGCTTGATCGCGGGTTTCGGCGACCACCAGCGCCACCGGGTCCCCCACATAGCGCACGCGTTCGGTTTGCAGGATATGGCGTGTGGGGGCGAAAAGCGGCTTGTCCTTGCCCGGCACTTCCACCTGCACCGGCAGCGCGCCAACACCATCGGCGATGGCGTCATGGCCGGTCAGCACCGCCACCACACCAGGCGCGGCGCGCGCTTCGCTGACATCCATGGAGAGAATGCGCGCATGGGCGTGCGGTGAACGCAGCACCACGGCATGCGCCTGGCCAGGGCGGTTCATATCATCCGTATAGGTGCCGCGCCCTGTCAGCAACCGCACATCTTCCTTGCGCCTTACCGGCTGACCAATGCCAAACTTATCCATGACCTACTTCCCCGTTATTTCCTGCAAAGCCTGTTCGATAGAGGTGATGCGCGCGACCGGGCGCAGCCCTTCAATCGCTGCCTGATGCACGGCTGATGAAAACGCCGCGCAGCCATCTTCCAGCACGGTCACCTCGAATTCCCGCACATGCGCGCCGCGCACGGTGGAAGCGACACCACCATTGGTGACAATGCCCGCGACCAGCAGCGCGCGAATGCCGGCCTTGCGCAAGGCCCATTCCAGGCGCGAATTCCAGAAAGCGTCATAGCCGATTTTCTCGACCATCAAATCGGATGGCGCCAATTCATCCACCAAAGCCTGGCCCCAGGATGCCGGCGCGAAATCCCCCTTGCGCAGGAAGGGACGCATTTGTTTCAGGTGTTCGGCGATGAAGGGCTCGCCGCCCTTGCCCGGCACCAAAGTGAAATGGGTGGAGGCGATCCAGCCGCCCTTGTCGCGCATGGCCTGACACAGCGGAGCGAGGCGTGCGGGCAGTGCTGCGATGGTCGCATCACCTTGCCCGCCGCGCGCATAAGCGCCCTTGGGGTGGATGAAATCATTCTGCAAATCGCAGAGCAGCAAAGCGGTTTCGGTAATTGGAATGGCGCCGGCCATGGTCACGCCCTTTCGATAATCAGATTGCCAAAACGATCCACCCGCGCCACCAGGCCAGGGCCAACCACCACGGTTGCATCGGGTTGTTCCAGAATGGCGGGGCCGGGGATCTCGGCGCCCATCGGCAAATCAAGCCGCGCGAAAATGCGTGCTTCATGCCAGGCGCCATCAAACCACACCTGCCGCGTGCCACGCGCTGCTTTTTCCAGGCTTGCGTCAGGCCCCGGCGCAAGCGCCGCGAGATCAAAAGCCGGGCGCCGGCCAATCGCGGCACTGCGCAGGGAGACGATGCGCACCGGAAGCCCAGGCAGCAAGCGACTGAAGGCGCGTTGATAGGCGGCTTCAAAAGCCTGGCGCACAATATCACGCGTCACGTCGGTGCTATTGCCTGCAACCGTCACGGGCAGAGGCACGGCCACGGTATGCGTCTGCCCCGCGTAATGCATATCCAGCGTAAAGAGTGTTTCAATCGCCTCCACCGGCAGGCCGGCATCACGCACCACCGCGACTGCGGCACTTGCTTCGCGCACCAGATGCGCATCAAGCGCCGCCGCATCAAGCGTATCCAGATCCAGGTTCAGCGTGCGCACCTGATCATGCCGCACATCGGCGATGATGCAGCCAAGCGCGGAGGTAACACCCGGAAAACGCGGCACCAAAGCGGCCTTGAGACCAACCTCGGTCAGCAAGGCACCGACATGCAAGGCACCACCCCCACCGAAGGGCAGCGCCACAAAACGCGAGGGATCAAGCCCGCGTTCGATAGAAACAAGCCTGATGGCGCCGGCCATTTTCGCATTGGCGACGCGCAGAATGGCCTCCGCCGCCGCCATGGCATCCAACCCCAAAGGCGCGCCGACGTGCTTTTCAATAGCTACCTTGGCCGCCGCGACATCAAGGCTTGCCAGCGCGCCACCAATCGGCCGGGCGGCATTGATGCGCCCCAGCACCAAATTTGCATCCGTCAGTGTCGGGCGATCATTGCCCTGCCCATAACAGACCGGGCCGGGCCGGCTGCCCGCGCTTTCCGGCCCCACTTGCAGCAAGCCACCACGATCCACCGCGGCGATGGAACCACCACCCGCGCCAATCGTAGTGATCTCAATCATCGGCGAGCGGATGACGAGGCCGAAATCAATCGTTGCCTGCGCGGCAAGTTCCATTTGCCCATCGGCAATCAAAGACACGTCAAAGGAAGTGCCACCCAGATCGCAGGTAATCACATGGCTGAAGCCCACAGCCTTGGCGATGACACCCGCCGCAATCACCCCCGCTGCCGGACCTGACAGCGCGGTGCGCGCCGGAAAGCGTCGCGCCGTTGCGGTGGACATGATGCCGCCATTGGATTGCACAATGTGAAAGCGCCCGCCGAAACCTTCTTCAGCGAGCGCGCCTTCCAGCTTGCCAAGATAACCGGCGACCAGTGGCTGCAAATAGGCATTCAGTGCCGTGGTCGAAGCACGCTCAAATTCGCGGATTTCCGGCAGGATTTCGGAGGAAACCGAAACATGCGGATTGGGCCAGATGCGCCGCACCGCTACTGCCGCCGCCTGTTCATTGGCTGGATTGGCATAGGCATTGATGAAAATAATGGCGCAGGCTTCAGCACCTGCGGCCAGTAATTGCCGCGCGGCTGCTTCCACCGCGGCGATATCCACTGGCGTGTGGATGCTGCCATCAGCCAGGCAACGTTCCGGTACTTCCAGGCGCAAATCACGGTCAGCTATTGGCTGGAAATCTCCCCACAGCCCCCAGGTGTGGCGACGATCTCGGCGGCGCATTTCAAGCACATCGCGAAAGCCAGCGGTGGTGATAACGCCAAGCTTGGCACCCTTCCTTTCCAGCAGCGCGTTGGTGCCAACCGTTGTGCCATGCACCACCGCCGCCATGCCGCCAGCACCGCCAAGCGCGCGCAATCCGGCGAGAAAACCGGAAGCCTCATCGCCGCGCTGGCTTGGCACTTTCGCGGTCTGAAAACGCCCCGTTGCGGGATCGAACAGGAACAGATCGGTGAAGGTGCCACCGACATCAACGCCGACAATCGCGCCACTCATGATGCGCGGCTTCCATAATCACGCGCGGCGGCTTCGGCGCTGACATAGCCAAGGCGGATATCGCGCGCGATGGCATGAAGGGGCCGCGCAGCGGGATCACCCCAACCGCCACCGCCTGGCGTTTCAAGGCGCACGCGTTCGCCCCGGCCGATGGAAACACCGACAATCTTGCTCGCCATCGGCGGTGTCTCACCCGCGCTGCCCCAGGTGAAGCGATTGAGCGCGCCGTCAGCACCGCCCGCCACGCCAAAGGGCGCGAAACGCCCGCGTTCACCCAGCAAGGCTATTTCTGTGCGGCCCGGGGCGAGCGCTTCAATCTCATACACCGCGCCAACACCGCCGCGATGTTCACCCGCGCCGCCGCTATCCGGGCGCAGCGCCCATTGCGTGAACATGACCGGATAGGCGGCTTCCAGAATCTCCACCGGCGGAATCGTCGCCGTTGAGATCGGGTTATTCGCGTGATGCAAGCCATCGGTTGCAGGGTTGCCGCCAAGCCCGCCGCCGAAGAAAGAAAACATCACCCAGCGCGTGCCATTTTCCCGCTGACCGGAAAGCGCCAGGGCATTGATGGTGCCGAAGGGCGCGGCAGTCGCGGTGGCGGGGCGCGCCTGGCCGAGTGCGCCAAAAATCACGCCAATCAGCCGAAGGATGGTTTCGGTATAGCCCGCGACCGGGCGCGGCGCTTCCGCACCCAGCAAGGTGGTTGGCGGAGCAATCACTTCCACCGGGCGCAACACGCCAGCATTGGCCGGCACATCCGGGAAAGCGTGCTTCAACGCGACATAACAAGCCGCCACGGTTGTCGCGATGGAGATATTGAGCGGCCCCGCACAAGGCGGCGAGGATCGCGACATATCCAAGGTCAGCCGATCACCCGCGATGGTCAGGTCAAGCGCAATGCGCAGCGCCTCATCCTTCACGCCATCATTATCCAGGAAATCATCGAAGCTGTAGCGCCCATCGGGAAGTGCCACGATTTCCGCGCGCATCAGCGCTTCCGCACGATCTGCCAATTGCGCGAAGGCCGCGGCAATGCGTGCATCGCCATAATCATCCAGTAATTCTATCAGGCGCTTTTCACCAAGATCGAGTGCATTCAATTGCCCGTTCAAATCACCCCAATTGGATTGCGGCACGCGCGAATTGGCGGCGAGGATGTCCAGAATATCCTGCTGCATTTGCCCGGCGCGGATGAGCTTCACGGGCGGGAAACGCACACCTTCCTGATGGCTTTCTGTCGCACGCGGATTATAATTGCCGGGCACATTGCCGCCGATATCCAGCCAATGGCCAACACTCGCCACCCAACAAAACAGCTTGCCGGCGCGGAAAATCGGCCGCACCAGGCGGAAATCATTCAAATGCGTGCCGCCATCATAAGGATCATTGAACAGGAATGTATCGCCTTCCTGAAGCCCACCTTCCGCCGCGACTTTGCGAATGACGGACCGCACGGCGAAGGACATGGCGCCGACGAAAATCGGCAAGCCCTTAGTACCCTGAACCAAAGTATCACCGGTAATCGCATCATAAACGCCATGACAGGCATCGCGCGCTTCGGCGATGATGGGGTTGAAGGCGCTGCGATAAAGCGTCGCGTCCATCTCATCGGCGATTTGTTCAAGCCGGCCCTTCAGTACTGCCAAGGTCACGGCATCAAGGCGCGCAGAGGGGGCTTCGGTCATCTCATAATCCAAGATAGCTGCGGCGTAATTCCGGATCGGCCGCGATATCGTGCGCCGCACCGCTGAGCGTAATCACGCCATTTTCCAGCACATGCGCCTGATCCGCAACTTCCAAGCTTTGCGCCACGTTTTGTTCCACCAGCATGATGGTGAGCCCATCCGCATGCAGGCGCCGGATCAGCGTGAACATTTCTTCCACCAGTAATGGCGAAAGCCCGAGCGATGGTTCATCCAGAATTAGCAGCCTCGGTTCCGCCATCAGCCCGCGGCCGATGGCGAGCATTTGCTGCTCTCCGCCTGAGAGCGTGCCGGCCGCCTGGCGGGTTCGCTCAGCCAGGCGCGGGAAAATGCCAAAGACGCGTTCCAGATTGCGCGCACGATTGGCACGCGCGCGGCGATAGGAACCAAGTTCCAGCACTTCACGCACATTCAGATTCGGAAAAATCTTACGTCCTTCCGGCACATGAATAAGGCCAAGTGCCACGATATCAGCGGGCGAAAGCGCGGCCAGGCTCTGCCCCGCGAAGCGAATTTCCCCGCCACGCGGGCGCACCACACCGCTGATGGTCATGTTGAGCGTCGTCTTGCCCGCGCCATTGGCACCGAGCACCGCAACCAAAGCGCCTTCCGCCACGTTCAGATTAATGCCGCGTAGGATCAGGGTTTCGCCATAGCCGGCCTCAAGCGATTTGATTTCAAGCATGGGCGGCCAACCTTTGCGCGGCCCCAGGGCCCAGATAGGCCTCAATCACTGCGGGATTGCCCACAACCTCGGCTGCCTCACCAGAGGCGATGATCCGCCCACCGGCGATCACATGCACATGTTCACAAAGGCTCATCACCGCCTGCATCACATGTTCAATCATCAGAATGGTAACACCACCCGCGCGAATATCCTGCAATACCGGGAGGAAATCGCGAAGCTCAGAAGGATTCAACCCCGCCAATACTTCATCCAACAACAGAATGCGCGGGCGCGTGGCCAATGCGCGCGCCACTTCCAAGCGCTTGCGCCCCGCAACCGTCAGTGCTGCGGCCGGCTTGTCGAGTTGCGGGCCAAGGCCAAGGCGTTGGCCTACTTCTTCCGCCAGTGCCAGGGCATCTCGGCGCTTGGGCAGGCGCAGAAAGGCACCAACAGCGATGTTTTCGCGTACCGATAGTCCAGCAAAGGGCTGCACAATCTGAAAGGTGCGCGCCAGGCCAAGCTTCGCCAGATCATGCGGCTTGCGCCCGGTGATCTCCTCACCATCCAGCAACACCAGCCCAGCGCTTGGCTGTTCAAAGCCCGCGATCATCGCGAAAAGCGTGGTCTTGCCGGCACCATTCGGGCCGATCAGCCCGGTGATCGAACCTTCCCGCACATCGAAGGTCGCATCCGCCACGGCGGTCAGCCCGCCGAAGCGCTTGGTCAGATCACGCACCGCGAGGAAGGCGGGATCCCTGCCCTGCCCTGTCATGGCGTCCCCTTGCCGCGCCAGCGCGCGGCCAACAGACCTGGGATGCGATACAACGGAAAGCGCACCACCAGGATCAGCAACACACCGAAAATGATCAGATCAAGGCCGGGGATTTTGCCGATCAGCATTTTGGTGCCCTCGCTGAGGCCCTGCAGGATCAGCGCGCCAATCAGTGGGCCAAATACCGTGCCCGCACCGCCAATGATGGGCGCCAGCAAAGCTTCCACGGAAATCCAGGTACCGAAGGCGATGTTGCTGTCAATATAAAGAAAATACTGTGCATAAAGCGCACCCGCCGCGCCGGTGAGCGCGGCTGATAGGCTGATGGTACGCAGTTTCACCGCCAGAATATCCACGCCTAGCGCCGCCGCTGCCGCTTCATTTTCGCGCACGGCCACCAACTGCGCGCCAAGGCGGCTTTTCTCCAAAGCAAGCGTAATCAGCATAGCGAGTGCGAGCAGCACCGCGCCCACAATCAAAAAGCTCGACCGATCGGCGAATTGCAGATTGCCCGCACCGAGATTGAGGCTGATCAGCAAGCCCGCGGCACCACCCGTGATCTCTGTTGCATTGGCCAAAATGCGCAGCACCTCCGCGAAAGCCAGCGTGACCAGCGCGAAATAGGAACCGCGCAGCCCAGCGCGAAACACCATGGCACCAATCGCATAGCCCAGCAGCGCGGCGGCGGCGATGCCAAAGGCCACCGCCGGATAGGCATTCACGCCAAAGCGCTGTTGCAGAATGGCACTCATATAAGCGCCCATGCCGAAAAACGCGGCGTGCCCGAAGGAATATTGCCCGCCATAACCGCCGAGCAGATTCCAGCCCTGCGCTGCAATCGCGAGGATCAGCGTAAACACTAGAAAGTTCAGCACGACATTACTGGTCACGAAAAGTGAAACCAGCACGGCACCGATCAGAAAACCCAGAATGGGCAGGGTTTCGCGGGTGGTCATGCGCGCGCCCCGAAAAGCCCGGTTGGGCGCAGCAGCAACACCAGGATGAAGATCAGGAAAATACCGATCTGCCCAAGGCTATCACCGAAATAAAGGCCAGAAAGGCTTTCCACCACGCCAATGAAAAGCCCGCCCAGCAGCGCGCCTGTCACACTGCCCATGCCACCCAGCACCACAATGGTGAAGGCCACCAACACAAAGGCATTGCCGACACGCGGCGAGACATAGAAGGAAGGCAGTAACAGACACGCGGCGATAGCAAGACAAGCCGTGCCGATGCCGAAAGTAACGGCATAAATATGCGCGACATCAATACCAACCAAGGCAGCGCCGGTGCGTTCTTTCGCGACTGCCCGAATGGCGCGGCCAGTATCGGTGCGCGTCATCAGCACAAACAACAGCAAGGCCACCAGCAGCGTCACGCCAAAGCCGATCAGCCGCGGCAAGGACAGCAGCACATCGCCAAGCTCCACCATGGACATGGCATAGGGCACGCGGATGGTCATGGTATCGGAACGGAAAATCGCCAGCATGGCGTTTTCGATGATGATCGAAAGGCCAAGCGTCACCAGCAACATATTGGAATCATCGCCACGGCTGGCAGGGCCAATCACCAGGCGCTGCACCAGATAGCCCAGCACGAAGAACAAGCCCGCCAGCGGAATCATCGCCGCATAGGGGTCCAACCCAAAGGCGCCATGCGCGACATAGGCGGCGTACATGGCAAGGGTCAGCAAGGCGCCATGGGTGAAGTTGATGATGTGCAGCACACCGTAAACCAGCGTGAGGCCCAAAGCCACCAGCCCATAGACAGCCCCCATCAGAAGGCCGTTTGCCACGGCCTCCAGCAGAATTTCGGGCGGGTAGCCCATCTTAGCCGGTGACGGGATAGATCGGCTGAGCGTCCGCAAAGGCGCGCGGGAAGATCACCTTGATATCGCCGTTCTGCACCTGCGTATTCACCGGCACACCACCCTGGTTCTGGCCATTGACGAATTGCGTCGGGCCATAGGGCATGATGTGGCTATCAAAAGCCGGGCCCGTTGCCGCCAGTGCCTGAATCAGCGCCGCGCGATCCGCCCGGCCCGCACGTTCCAGCGCATCGGCAAACAGCATCACGGCGGAATAATTCAGCGGCACATTATACAGCCAGAAGCGGTTCTGCGCTTCCACACGCCGGCGCAGATCAGCGGTCTTTGCCTTACGCGGATCGGCCCAATGGTTGCAATCCATCACCAGATTGGCCGCTTCCGGGAATTCCCGCACGAAGCGGAAATTGGAAGCCGCGCCATTCAGGATGCAGTAAATCCCCTTCGGACGAATGCGCCGCTGCTGCAAGGTTTGCGACAGCAGCACGAATTCCGCGTAATAGGATGATGGGATGATCAGATCGGGATTGAGCGCGCGAATGCGCAGCGCAACATTGGACATATCGCGCGATGGCGTGGGGTGAGAGATCGTCTCCAGCACCTGAAAGCCGCGCTTGGGCAATTCCGCATTCAGCAAACGCGCCATGCCGGACCCGAATAGCCCATCTTCATGCACAATCACCGCAGTGCGGGAAGGCTTGCCGGCAGCGTCATTGATCGCGACCAGATTATCCAAAGCCGTGGCAGTCACGGTGCCAAAGCCAGGCCCGAAGCGGAAGGTATTCGTCAGGCCGCGAGAGACAATCTGATCTGAAACGCCCACATCCACAATATAGGGCAGGTCATAGCGTGACGCGGCCTGGGAAGCAGCGAGGCAGATCGGGCTCGCGAAGCCACCCACAATCGCCAGCACGCCTTCGGCCTGCATTTTTTCAACCTCGGCCACGCCGCCATCGGGGGTGGAGCGCGCATCGCCGAACACCATTTCAATCGGGGAACCGCCAAGCGCCTTAATGCCGCCGCCGGCATTGATATCGGCGATGGCAAGTTCTGCGCCCAGGCGGCCATATTCGCCATCCTGCGCCAAGGCGCCGGTCACGGGCTGGATGATGCCAAGCTTGATGGCACGCGGCTGCGCCTGGACGATGGCCGGTGCCGCAAGAAGAACGGGGGCGGCAAGCAGCGCCTGCCGCCTGGAAAGGCTGAAAGAAGACATCGGAGACTCCCCTGTTATGACCCAGAAATGGTCATGCCCCAGGCTTTGCCAATGGGCCAGAGGGAATCTGCGATGTGCGGCGCTTACCGGCGCTGCGCGGACGCCCCGGCGCCACAATCCGGCGCGGAGATCGGTTGGATGATGTTCTGATTGACCGAGAATTTAGCCAATTGCCCCGGGGGCAGCGTCCTAATCTGCTGCAAGATCACTTCGGCATCGCGGCAGAAGTAAGACCCCGCGCGTGACGCATCCATCGCATGATCCTGGGAAATATTGGTGTAGTATTGATCAAACCGGGTCTGCCCTGCCCCACCATAGGCGCGGCGGAAATAACCTTGAATCACACCGGCCGCCGCCGTGAGTTCGCCACTATGGGGCTGAAACGCATCGATCATCCGCGCGCGATCGATTTTGCACTGCATCCCGATGACTCGCAGGTAGCTGTTCATGGCCCAGGTATCCGCAGCCTGCCTTTCCTCAGGCCGCATGCAGGTGGCCGCCAGAACAGGGCCGGCAAGCAGAACCGGCAGCATCGCCGCCATCAACAAGCGCTTCAAACCCATGATATTCATCCTCTCATCGTCAAAGGGTGGCGAATCGGCCACCGCACATGACCCCTAGCGCGCATATAGGGCCTTGCCCGCGTGAAGGGAACCGAAGCGGCCGATCAGGCCGCGCGCGGTTTGAACCGCGCCAGGCCCTTTTGGAAGCAGGCGTGATCGGCAAGCCGCCGATCCAGGAAATCCAACGCCGCTTCCAGCCCATCGCCGCGCCCGCTGAGCCAAAAGGCCAAAGTGGCGCTATAGATACCGGCCAAGGTCGCGCGGCGCGTATACCAGGAAAAATCAGCGGATTTATCGCCCGCCGCATACCAAATGGCGCTTACGCTGCGTGCCAAGCTGCGCGCGGCAATCGGCGCATTCCAGGGCATGGCCAGCAAAGAAAGCGCGGCGCGGAGAGCATCGCGGTGCGGTTCTGCCGCTTCCAGCCGCGCCTTGATCAGAAAGCGCACGCGTTCATGGGTGCGCATGCCGGCCATATCGGCGGCGAGGCCAGCGGCTTCCATGCGTCGATCGGCAAGGTCTATCCAGGCTTCAATCGCCGAGATGGCGCCGCGCGGGAACATCCATTCGGCATCTTCCGGCGCCATGCCGGCGTCCCTTAGCCCCTCGGCAATGGCGCTGCCCTGCCAGCCATAAAGCGGCACCAGGGGCAAAATGGCGTCCAGCGCGGCATCCCGCGCGTCACGATCCGGTCCGGCTTCCATCATGGCTTTTGCCTTTCACTATCAACGGGCTTTGGCGGGTTGAACTTGGCCAATTCTTCAACAAACCCAAGGCGAGACAAATCCGTCATGCGCATAGGGTATAGGATACCTTCAAGATGGTCATATTCGTGCTGCATGACCCGCGCGGCCATGCCGGCGGCTTCGCCCTCAATCACCGTGCCGGCGATATCCTGGCCGCGAAAGGCGATTCTCACCGGGCGCTGTACCGCGCCGCGCAGGCCGGGGATGGAAAGGCAGCCTTCCCAGGCTTCGTCGGTTTCCTCCCCCAGCGGTTGGATTTCTGGGTTGAACAGGGCGGAATGCCCGCCAGCGGCCGTTCGCCAGATAAAAAGCCTAAGGGAAACATGGATCTGCGGGGCGGCCAGGCCAAGCCCGCCGATATCTTCCAGGGTTTCCACCATATCGGCGACCAGGCGGCGCATCTCGGGCGCTGTGGGGTCTGCCACCGCCTCGGCCCGTTGCAGCAGCACGGGGTGACCCAGCCGGGCGATTTTCAGAATGGCCATGACATTCCCGCGACAAGATTGAGCTTTTCATATAATTACCCTGAAAAACCTTGAAAGGGGCTTCCGGCGCGGCGAATCATCGTGCTAGAAGCTTTCTTTCTGGACGGGCGCCGGGTAACTGGCTGCGCGTCCTTTGTTTTGAACCAGCGATCCATGAAGGGGGTTGTGCCGCGTGCAAGTCGTCGTTCGTGATAACAATGTTGATCAGGCGCTGAAGGCGCTTAAGAAGAAATTGCAGCGTGAGGGTGTCTTCCGTGAAATGAAGATCCGCCGCCATTATGAAAAGCCGTCTGAGCGCCGCGCCCGCGAAGCCGCGGAAGCTGTGCGCCGCGCCCGTAAGGTGGAGCGCAAGCGGATCGAACGCGAAGGCTTCTGATTACCGCCCTTTCAGGGTGGTTGATTGCAATCCGCGGCACGGGGGAACCCGTGATCCGCGGTTTTGCATTTTTTTGCCTATAATCTTGACGCCAGCTTGCGGGCCAAAAGATAGCCAAGCCCCCCGCCCAAGGGCGCGGCCGGCAAGGCCAGCAGCCAGCCGGCGTGCGAGCCAGCAACCACCAGGGCCAGGCCCGCATAAAGGGTCAGGCCGCCCACCAGGCTGCCTACCACACCGGCCGTCAGGCCAAGAACCAGGATTTCTTCTCGGGATACGCTCATGCCTCAGGGGATGGGGCCGGGCGCGGGGTTTGACAAGCCCTGATGCGCGGAATATCACGCGCCCTCCTTCCGGGAATGTGGACGGGCCTTCGGGGTCCGCGCCCGCTCTGGCCAACCGGCCAGGGACTACCGGGACAACAAGGCCCTAATGGGCATAGCAAGAAAGGCCATCGCACCCGCGGTGGAGTAAGCGCATGACGAAGCGCGCCGAAAGCAAATACAAAATCAATCGCCGCCTTGGCGTGAACCTTTGGGGCCGCGCGAAATCGCCGATCTCCAAGCGCGAATATGGCCCCGGTCAGCATGGCCAGCGCCGCAAGCAAAAGCCGACCGATTTCGGCGTGCAGCTGATGGCGAAGCAGAAGCTGAAGGGCTATTACGGCAATATCGGCGAAAAGCAGTTCCGCAAATATTATGAGGAAGCCGTGCGCCGGAAGGGCGACACTTCCGAAAACCTGGTGGAATTGCTGGAACGCCGCCTGGATGCGGTGATCTATCGCATGAAGCTGGCCGTCACGCCCTTCGCGGCACGCCAATTCGTCAATCACGGCCATGTGCTGGTGAATGGTAAGCGCCTCAATATCCCGTCATATTCGGTGAAGAATACCGATGTGATCGAGGTGAAGGAAAAGTCGAAGCAGTTGACCGCTGTGCTTGATGCAACGCAGAGCACGGAACGCGACGTGCCGGAATATATCGAGATCGATCACCGCGCGATGAAGGGCAAGTTCCTGCGCGCGCCGAAGCTTTCCGATGTGCCTTATCCGGTGCAGATGGAGCCCAATCTGGTGGTCGAATTCTACAGCCGCTGATCAGGGTTTATTTCCGCATGGTTCAAAGCCGGTGCCTTCGGGCGCCGGCTTTTTTGTTTGGAAACGCAATGCGCAATCTGCGGGCTTACTTGTCCGCCCATGCCAATTACTGGAAGCTGTCGCACTTGCCGGGAAAATGAGGGGGAGAGAGCAGATGAAAGAACGGATTGCCGTATTCGGCATGGGACAGATGGGGGCGAATATCGCTTCTCGTTTGACCGAACAGGGTTTCGATGTGCTTGGCTATGACATCAACCCAGCCCGCCGGCAGGAATTGGCCGAGCGTCAAGTCGCAGTTGCAGATACGGTTGAGGCAGCGCTTGCCGGCCGCCCCGTGGTGCTGACCAGCCTGCCCGACCCGGCTGCGGCAAAAGCCGCCTGGCTGGCGCCGGGAGGCCTGGTGGATAAGGCGGCACCGGGAACACTCATCATCGAACTCTCAACCCTTGATCCGGATACGATGCGCGAAGTTGCCGCGGCGGCCACGGCCAAGGGCATCGCCGTGCTTGATTGCCCCGTGAGCGGCGGGCCGATGGAATCGCTCCACGGCGATTTGGTACTGATTGTGGGCGGCGATATGGCCGATATCCGGCGCGCCGAACCGTTGCTGAAAAGTCTTGGGCAATCCTGGTCCCACACCGGGCCCGTTGGTACCGCCAAGGCGGTGAAGCTGGTCAATAACATGATGTCCATGGGCAATGTACTGATCGCCTGCGAAGCCTTCGCGCTTGGTGAGGCCGCCGGTGTCGCGCCCGAGACGCTTTATGAGGTCCTGTCGCAAAGCGGCGGGCGTTCCTTTCATTTCACCAAGCGCTTCCCCAAAGCACTCAAGAATGATTTTGATCCAGGCTTCAAGATGGAGCTTGGGGAGAAGGACTTGGCCTTGGCAATTGATTTCGGCAGGGCTTTGCGTCAGCCAACGCCGGCTACTTCGGCCGTTCGCGAATTGATGGCGCAGGCCTTGGCTACCGGGCATCGCGGCCGGGATGTGGTGGCGCTGCTTGAAATGTTCCGGAGTTTTGCGGCAAAAAAATAACGCCGATTCAGGCCGTTATGGTGGAACGATCACGGGTGGCGCGGTGCCTGCTGAACGCTACGGCTTTGTCCCAGCGGTGCATTGGTGGAAGGTTAGGAAGGACGGGGCGAAAGCCTGACACAGTTCGCTCTGCCGCCAGCTGGGCCAATCGCCTTGGCGTTGGCAAGGCGCTTCATGGCCGAAGCTGGAAAGGTCATGCCCAATGATCTCTAACCGGAGCTGATGGAGGTTTGCACACAGAAGATTTCCGGTTGCATTCCCCCCCCACTTCGACTACCAAAATTCTATGGCGACCGCCAAGGCTTCGTCGGCACCCCCGGGCCGGCGAAATGGCGTGGTTCTCCAGCGTGCTTTGCTGCGGAGTACCCGTTCCCCAAGGTTTCGTTCTTCCGGGTATTCGGCCCCTGCGGCCTTCAGCCTCTTTCTCAGCAAAGCGCGCCGCGCCTCAGCCGTGACGCTTGCGCTTTTGCTGAGCCTTTTCGCCGCCGCCTGCGCGGGCCTGCCGGCGCCAGTCACGCAAGCCTCAGATGCGCTGGCACGCGACGCCAATTCACCCCGCGCTGCCTGTCTTGTGGCCGCGCGCCAAGCCGAAATCACCCACGGCGTTCCGGAAGGGCTGCTGACGGCCATCGCGCTGAATGAAAGCGGGCTGCATGCCTATGCGCTCAATCTGCGTGGCCGCGCCTATTTCCCGAATAGCCGAGAGGAAGCGCGCCGCATGCTTGTGGCCGCAGGCGGGCGCGGCATGGCCGGGTGCTTCCAGATCAATGCCGGGGTTCATGTGGCGCGTGGGGAAGATTGGCCGCTTGATCCCCCTCAGGCAGCGGATTGGGCCGCGCGCTATCTGGTGCGGCATTATGAAAATCATGGCGATTGGGGCCGCGCGATATTGCGTTGGCATGGGGCCTCAGCGTCGCGCGGCGGCACGCAGATCATCTGCCGCGTTCATAGCAAGCTTGAAGTGACGGCGCCGGGCAGCACCCTATTCGCCGATCGCTGCCGCCCCGGCGCGCCGCAATGGGCGCGTGTCAGGCGTAATGGCGCGGCGCATCTGGAAGTCGCGGAAGCCGCAGAGTAAGCGCTCGCTCAGGGCGCCTGCCGCACCCCCATCGCCAGCGTTCTTTCATCCATACGCGGTTCATGGCGCAGGCCCTTACGCAGGCCCCAGGTGTTCAGATATTGCACCAATTGGATCAAAGGTTCTTCATCGGCATAACGGGCAATGGCTTCATGCCAAATCTTCTCCCGCGCGGCGTCATCCAGCGTGGCGGAACCGCGCGCGGCAAAGGCATCGAAAACCGGGCTTGAAAACCTGGCATTGTTATTGGCGCCGGTCAGGCGCTGCCTATCATGCGTTGCGACCGTATTGACCAGGAAGTTCGAAGCCTCCCCGGTGGAGCTGCCCCAGGCGCCAATCTGCATGCCGTATTCAATGCGCGCACGGCGGGGCACAAAGGCAGTCCAGGGGGCGGCATCCACCGCGGTGCGAATGCCAATCCGCGTCCACATCTGCGCCACCGCCTGCGCCAGCCGCGCATCATTTGGCCAGCGGTCATTGGGCGTATGCAGCGTGATGCGGAAGCCATCCGGATAGCCCGCTTCGGCCAAAAGCCGCTTGGCGCCATCGGGGTCAAAGCGCCGGGGCTTCACGGCAGGGTTATAGCCAAAGGTGCCTTCCGGCAGCCATTGCGCGGTAGCTGTGGCCGCCCCTTCCATCACGCGGTCCACCAGCGCATCCCGGTTGATCGCCATGGAAAGCGCGCGCCGCACGCGCACATCCTTCCAGGGGTTCACCGGCAAGGGCGTGCCGTTATTATCCGTGATCAGCGGCGTACCGCCATCGCGGGAATAATCGGGGGCCATATAGACGGTGCGGAGGCTCGGGATTTCGGTGACTGTCACACGCGGATCACGCCGGAGCCGCACCAAATCGCTGGTCGGGATTTGTTCAATGATGTCCACATCGCCGGCCAGCAGGGCCGCGGTGCGCGACGCATCATTCAGCAAAAAGCGCTGATTGGACCGCGCCCAGGGCTCCTTCTCACCCCAATAGCCATCATAGCGCGCGAGTTCCACGCGATCCCCCGAACGATAGGACAGCAGCCGATAAGGCCCTGTGCCGATCGCGGCCTTGCCGGAATTGAAATCCTCGCTGCTCGCACCTTCCGCCGCGTGGCGCGCGATGATGCAGACAGAAGCGAGATCAAGCGGCATCAGCGGGTGAGGCGCGCTGGTATGCAAGATCAGCGTATGCGGATCGGGCGTTTCAACCTTGGTGATGGCGCGCAGAAAACCGCCAAAGCCGCCCGGGCTATTCGGGATGCCGGCCTGCACGCGTGCGAAGGTGAAGACCACATCATCGGCAGTGAAGGGCTTGCCATCATGCCAGGTGACACCCTTGCGCAGCTTGAACTCCCAGGAGGTTTCAGTCAGCACGCGCCAGGATTCCGCAAGCTGCGGCGATGGGCGTGATTGCCCATCACGGTCCACCAGCCGGTCAAATATATGATTGGTCAGCGCGTTATTCGGCCCAACATTGTGGAAATGCGGGTCAATGGTGGTGACCGGCGCGCCGAGGCCGACCGTCAGCGTCTGCGCGCTTGGCGTGCCGATGGTGAGGGGCAGCGCAATCAGCGCAGCCAGCAGGGTTTTGGTGGGGTGGTTCATGGTAGCCTCCCGGATGTTCTTAGGGGGAAGGCTAACGCGGGTTTGTGGGTCCACGCCAGGGGCTGCCAACAAAAAAGCGACTCACCCTGAAGAGTGCGGAAAGCTCACTTCCTCTTGGCGAAAAGGCACAAATACTCCCAGGCCATGGTGGCCGCAGCCAATGCCGTGATTTCCGAGACATCATAGGCCGGCGCCACTTCAACAAAATCCGCACCGCGAAAATCCACCCCCGCCATGCCGCGCAGAATGGCCTGGGCCTGCCAGCTTGCCAGCCCACCAATTTCCGGCGTGCCGGTGCCGGGCGCGAAGGCGGGATCAAGCCCGTCAATATCGAAGGAAAGATAGCAGGGGCCACTGCCAAGCACATCGCGTATTTGGGAGATCACTGTGGCGATGGGCGCCTGATGCACATCCTGCGCGGAAAGGATGGTCGCCCCCTGCGCGCGCGTCCAGGCGTAGTTTTCTGGCCAGGCGGGGGCGCGGATGCCGACCTGCACCATGCGCCGGGGCTCCACCAGACCTTCATTGAGGGCATGCCAAAACACTGTGCCATGGGCGAAGCTTTGGCCGAAATTATCCTCACCCGTATCCATATGCGCATCAATATGCAGCAAGCCAAGCGGTACGCCGATCCGCTTTTTCAGTGCCCGCAATAGGGCAAGGGTAATGCTGTGCTCCCCGCCAAAGGCCACCAGATGGGCAAGGCCGGTCGCCTGTTCTTCAATCAGTGCGAGGCTTTTTTCCATATCGCCGAGCGCGATCTCAAACTCACCGAGATCAGAAAGATCAAGCGCGGCTGGCTTGGCGCCGCTGATCGGATGCCGCCCATCGGTCAGCATGCGCGCGGCGGCGCGAATGGCGCGCGGGCCGTCACGCGCGCCGGCGCGATTGGTCGTGCCGATATCAAGCGGCACGCCAGCCACGCAAAACGCGGCGCTTCGATCATGTGGGCGGGCGCCGAGGAAGGCATGCGGGGCAGCAAAGGTAACAGGGGTTGCCATGGGGATTTTCTGCAATCCCGAGCCCTGGCTTGTCCAGGGGGCAACGCGCGGCGTGACACAAATCCGCCCTGTGACGGGACGCTCGGCAAAGTCGTGGCCGAGCGCCAAGGCAGCTTATGCACTTGCACAGACCATTATTTAGCTAAGAAACGCGATGAAGCGGATATCGAATAGGGATATCTTCCCTAAAAGACTCAGCAGCCGGCCACGCCGATCTGCCGAGCTGCCGAACACCGCATAGCGACAACTTCACGCACTGGCTGGAAATAAAAAACTCGGAATGTCTCACCGTTGTTGCATCGAGCGGTGATTGAGCCATCTCCAAGCCGAAACGCAGAAGTAACGAGCGGGCAAGCCTCTTGAGGAAAGTTTTGGCGAATAATCCTCTGCCCAACAACTGTCGGTTCACCATTCGGGGCTGGACCAACCTGAGCATACGCAGTCATTGAAGATGCGAGAACAAGCACGAGCCCAAAGAGGCAGCCAAAGAGTTTAGACCGACTCACTTTATCGAATGCTGCCCTCTTCGTGTCCTGCATCTTTGACGCCCTTTTCTGGCGAGCACCCAATGCCAGATACTCAACGGTGATCCGTACTCAAAACATGGACTTGGAGCCAATCAGCCCTGGCGTTCCACCATCAGCTTCTTGATTTCACCAATTGCCTGCGCGGGGTTCAGCCCCTTCGGGCAGGTGCGCGTGCAATTCATGATGGTGTGGCAGCGATAAAGCCGGAAGGGGTCTTCCAGATTATCCAACCGCTCCCCGGTGGCTTCATCACGAGAATCCGCAATCCAGCGATAGGCTTGCAACAGCACTGCCGGACCCAGATAGCGATCGCCATTCCACCAATAGGACGGGCAAGATGTTGAGCAGCAGAAGCACAGAATGCATTCCCAAAGCCCATCCAGCTTCGCGCGCTCTTCCTTGGATTGCAGGCGTTCCGCATCGGGCGGCGGGGGCGTGTCAGACTTCAGCCAGGGCTCCACGCTACGAAGCTGCGCATAAATCTGCGACAAATCCGGCACCAGATCCTTCACCACCGGCATATGCGGCAGCGGGTTGATGCGGACATCGCCCTTCACCTCATCAATGGGCTTCAGGCAGGCAAGCGTATTCAGCCCATCAATATTCATGGAGCAGGAGCCGCAAATCCCCTCTCGGCAGGAACGCCGGAAAGTGAGCGTGCTATCCACCTCATTCTTGATCTTGATCAGCGCGTCCAGCACCATCGGGCCGCATTGGTCGAGATCAATTTCGAAAGTGTCATTGCGTGGATTTTCTCCGGAATCCGGGTCCCAGCGATAAATCTTGAAATTCTTGACCTGTTTCGCGCCGGCGGGCGCCTTATGCGTCTTGCCGGTGCCGATGGTCGAATTCTTGGGCAGGGTGAAAGTAGCCATGTTGTTGTGTCCTAATACACGCGCGCCTTGGGGGGGAAGACCTGCACTTCATTCGTCAAAGTGCGCATCTTCACATCGCGATAATCAAGCTTGACCTCGCGCTTTTCATTCACCCAAGCCAGCGTGTGCTTCATCCAGTTATCATCGTCACGATCAGGGAAATCCTCATGCGCATGGGCGCCGCGGCTTTCCTTGCGCGCTTCGCCGCCAACAACCGTGGTCAGCGCATTGCCGATCAGGTTATCAAGCTCCAGCGCTTCCACCAGATCGCTGTTCCAGATCAGGCTGCGGTCGGCGATTTTGATATCGCCATAGCTGCCCGCGACCTGGGCCATTTTCGCGACCCCTTCCTTGAGCAGTTCCGAGGTACGGAACACCGCCGCATGGGTCTGCATGGTGCGCTGCATGGCCAGGCGAAGCTCGGCCACATTGGTGCCGCCCTTGGCGTGGCGCACACGATCAAAACGATCCAGGCTGGACTCACCCGCCTTGGACGGCAGCGGCGGCTGGGAAGCGCCCGGCTTGATGGTCTCCGCCGCGCGATGCGCTGCCGCACGACCAAACACCACCAGGTCAAGCAGTGAATTCGTGCCAAGGCGATTGGCGCCATGGACCGAAACGCAAGCCGCTTCACCCACCGCCATCAGGCCCTGCACCACGCGGTCCTGGTCCTTCGCGGTTGGGTTCAGCACTTCGGTGTGAATATTCGTGGGAATGCCGCCCATATTGTAATGCACGGTCGGCAGGATGGGGATCGGTTCCTTCGTCACATCCACGCCCGAGAAAATCTTGGCGGTTTCTGAAATGCCCGGCAGGCGTTCATGCAGAATGGCCGCGCCCAGATGTTCCAGATGCAGATGGATGTGATCACGCTCAGGCCCCACGCCACGGCCTTCGCGGATTTCCATGGACATGGCGCGAGAAACCACATCGCGGCTCGCCAAATCCTTGGCCGTCGGCGCATAGCGTTCCATGAAACGCTCGCCTTCCGAATTGGTCAGATAGCCACCTTCGCCGCGCGCCCCTTCCGTGATCAGGCAGCCGGCGCCGTAAATCCCTGTCGGGTGGAATTGCACGAATTCCTGATCCTGCAGCGGCAGCCCCGCGCGCAGCACCATCCCGCCGCCATCACCCGTGCAGGTATGGGCCGAGGTGCAGGAGAAATAGGCGCGGCCATAGCCACCCGTCGCCAGCACCACGCTTTGCGCGCGGAAGCGATGGATGGAGCCATCTTCCAGGCACCAGGCGGTGACACCGCGGCAGACACCTTCATCATCCATGATCAGGTCAAGCGCGATATATTCAACAAAGAACTCGCAGCCATGCTTCAAGGATTGCTGATAGAGCGTATGCAGAATGGCGTGCCCCGTGCGGTCAGCCGCCGCACAGGCGCGCATCGCGGGGGTTTTGCCGTAATCCTGCATATGGCCGCCAAAGGGGCGCTGATAGATGCGGCCATCTTCGGTGCGGCTGAAAGGCACGCCGTAATGTTCAAGCTCGATCACGGCCGGGATGGCTTCGCGGCACATATATTCGATGGCGTCTTGGTCACCCAGCCAGTCGGACCCCTTCACGGTGTCATACATGTGCCAGCGCCAATCATCTTCGCCCATATTGCCAAGCGCGGCGCCAATGCCGCCTTGGGCTGCGACCGTGTGGCTACGCGTCGGGAAGACCTTGGTGATGCAGGCGGTCTTCAGCCCCGCCGCCCCCATGCCGAAAGTGGCGCGCAGCCCGGCGCCACCAGCGCCCACCACCACCACATCATAGGTATGGTCCACAATCCGATAGGCGCCATTGGAAGGCTTGCTGATCGCATTCATTGCTTCATCTCATCCTGCCAAGCGGCGGGGAATACGCCCCGGACCCGCATTATTCCTCAACCAAAACTCAAAGCGCGATGCGCAAAACACTCAGGCTTGCGGCGAGCCACAATAGCACGGCAAGCCCATTCACTGCGCAAATTGCCGCAAAGCGCTTCAACTCATCACGCACGTAATCCTCGATCACCACTTGCAGCCCGGCTGCCGCGTGGTGGAACGCCGCAGTCAGGAAGGCCAGCAGTAATACCGCATTGAAGGTATTGCCGATCCATTCCAATACAACCACGTAGTCGGCGCCCATCAAGCGCGTCAGGGAAAAGATCAACCAGATCGAAAGCGGCAGCAACGCGATAGATGTCACGCGCTGCATCCACCAATGCCGCGTGCCGCCCTTGGCGGAGCCCATGCCGCGCGCGCGCCCAAGCGGGCTGCGGAGCGAACGGATTGAGGCGCTGTCTTCAGCCATGGTCATGCCTCCTCAGACCAAAATCAGCAGCCAGGTGAGAATGGTCAGCACCGCCGTGCCAATCACCACCATGCGCCCGGAACGATAGGCGGCATCCATGGCAAAGCCGTGGCCCGCATCCCAGAATAAATGCCGGATACCGGCCAGCGTGTGATACCAGGCCGCAACGGTCAGCCCGAACAGCGCCACCCAGCCCAGGAAGGACCCGAAGACCCATTGCGCGGTGGCGAAAGCGCTCTGCCCCGTGCCGGCCGCGACCAGCCACCAGACCAGCAGCACCAGCCCGCCGCACCACGCCACACCGGAAATACGGTGCAGAATGGACAGCAGGCTCGTCATTTGCGTCATGTCATAGACTTGCAAATGCGGCGACAAAGGCCGGCGCGTCAGCGTGCCATCGGATCGGCGGCCAACCATGGCCGCTTCCCGAGCATCTTTTATCCTTGCCATCAACCCAACTCCAACGATTCGACTCCGCGCGGAGGCCGCGCCGGCGAACTTCTTCTCTGCCTTTTTAAGTGTCGCGTGCCATAGCGTCAAATCAGGCAGACACTTTCCATATTGGCCGCAAAAGATTGACGAATTAGTCATGCAGGCGCAGTTTCGAACCCCAATCTGACAGGGGCCCCAGGGCTCATGAGCGCTGCAACTTCCGAAGCCCCTGGGGCCGGCCAGGATGCCCGAATTATCGCCCTGATCGGCACCGGGCATTTCCTGTCCCATTTCTACATGCTCTGCCTGCCGCCGCTGTTTCTGGTCTGGCGAGAGGAATTCGGCGTTTCCTATGCCGAATTGGGCCTGACCGTCGCGCTGATGAGCGGCACCACGGCCCTGCTGCAAACCCCGGTAGGCTTCGCGGTGGACCGCTACGGCGCCAGGCCCTTCCTGGTGGGTGGCACGCTGATCATGGCGCTTGCCATGTCCGCCATGGCTTTCGCACCGGGGGTTTGGGCACTTTGGTTGCTCGCGATCCTCTCGGGCGTTGGCAATAGCGTGATCCACCCGGCGGATTAC
>CALRPR020000037.1:0-29992 GCA_943370125.1 Allobosea thiooxidans
ATGGTGCGGATGCGCAAGGCCAATTCACGCGGATCAAAGGGCTTCGCCAAATAATCATCCACGCCCTGTTCCAGCCCCGCGATCCGATCATCCGGCGCGCCGCGCGCGGTCAGCATCAGGATCGGCACTTCCTGACCTTCGGCACGGAGCGCGGCGGTCAGTTCCAGCCCTGTTTCTCCCGGCATCATCACATCCAGCACCAGAAGATCGAACGCCATATCCGCCAAGGCCGCCCGCGCCGTGGTGGCATTTTCTGCGGTGCTGACGCGAAAACCCTGTTCGGTCAGAAAGCGCTGCAGCAGCGCGCGCAGCCGCGCGTCATCATCCACCACCAGAATATGCGCGGGATCTTCCTGGCCGTTCATCGCCTGCTGCCCTCAGCTTCCGGCCCTTCCAGCCGCGCCAGGCTTGCTTGCGCATCTTCCCCCATCAGCCCCCGCATGACGCGGCGAAAGCCATCCACCGCCGCGGGGCCCGCTTCGCGATAGGCGCGCATCACCGTCTCTCGCTGGCGTTCAAACAGGCGGCGTTCCAACGCCATGCCCTTATCGGTCAGTGTCAGGCGCCTTTGCCGCCGGTCGCTCTCACCCGGCGCCTGCACCACATAGCCATCGCTCATCAGCGGTTGCAGCACGCGCCCCAGGCTTTGCTTGGTGATGCCAAGGATGCCCAGCAATTCGCCCACCGTGATGCCTGGGCGGCGTCCCACAAAATGTAGCACGCGATGATGCGCGCGCCCCATATCCAGCGTCGCCAGGATTTCATCCGCGCCGGCGGTGAAATCGCGGTAGCCGAAAAACAGCAAATCCTGAGCAAGGCGGAGTTCTTCTTCGCGCAGGAACAGCAGATTGCGCCCGGCGGGCAGGGCGCGTGCCTCGGCCATTTCTGCAATATTGGTGCTGCCCCGTGTCGGCATTGCCCGCATCCCCATTTGGACAGGATTATTGACGCATTCGCCGCGCCTGTCCAACCAGAAACGCGAAAGGATGCGGCGCTTGGCAAGGCAGCGTCCGGCTCTCTATATGCCCCGCAACATCAGCGCCGGAGAAAACCCCATGATCACGCGCCGCCCCCTATTGGCTGCCGCCTTGCTTGCCACACCTTCCATCGCCCGCGCCCAGGGTGAATGGCCGGTGCGTCCGGTGCGGATGATTGTGCCCTGGCCCCCCGGCGGGGCCACCGATGTGCTGGTGCGCATTTATTGCGAATTGATGCAGCCAATCCTGGGGCAGAATTTCATCATCGAAAATCGCCCCGGTGCCGGCGGGAATATTGGCATTGATGCCATGACCAAGGCCACGCCCGATGGCTACACCATGAGCGTTGCGTCGGTTGGGCATCTGGTGATCAATAATTTCCTCTATGCCCGGCTGCCCTATGACCCGGCGCGGGATTTGGTGCCGGTCGGCATCGCTTGGGATTTACCCAATGTTGTCGTGGTCTCCTCGCAGCATAATCCATCACGGAGCCTCGCGGATTTCACTGGCTGGGTGCGCGCCAAGCGTGGCGGCTTCACCTATGGCTCGCCCGGCGTTGGCACCACGGGGCATCTGACCGGCGCACTTTTCGCCACCCGCGTCAATGTGGAAGGCACGCATGTGCCGTTCCGCGGCGCGGCGCAGATCATTCCCGCCATGCTGTCGGGCGATCTCGATTCCGCACTGGATAACCTCGCTTCCTATGTGCCGGTCATTCAGGAAGGGCGCATGCGCGCGCTTGCGGTCACCTCTGCTTCCCGCTGGCCCACCATGCCGGATGTGCCCACCATGGCTGAAGCCGGCGTGCCGGATTTCGTCGTTTCCTCCTGGCAGGGCTTTGTCTTCCCGGCTGGGTCGCCCCGCATCGCGGTAGAACGCGTCAGTGCCGCGCTTCGGCGCATTGTGGCAGACCCGACGGTGAAGGAACGCTTCCTGCGCGTGGGGGCCGAGGCCGTGTGGTCCTCCCCGGAAGACATGATCGCCCGCGCGCAGCGTGAACGGCCCATGTGGCAGGAAGCGGTGCGGGTTTCCGGCGCCAGGCTGGAATAGCGGCCTGTGACCCCCGCTGCCACCTGGGGCAATGCGCTTTTCATTGACCACGCCATTCTGCGCTTGGGTTGGCGGAATTGGGGCGTGGTGGCGCCTGGGCGGCTTTACCGGTGCAACCACCCCTTGCCCTGGCAATTGCGCCGGGCGGCGCGGCGCCATGGCATCCGCACCCTCATTAATCTGCGCGGCAATCGCGCCGATTGCGGCGCCGATGCACTCAGCCGGGCCGAAGCCGCTCGCCTTGGCCTTGCCCATATAGACGCGCCTTTTGAAAGCCGCGGCGCGCCGCATAAGGAACGCATCCTGCGCCTGGCCGGGATTTTCCAGGAAATCGAGGAACCAGCGCTGATCCATTGCAAATCGGGCGCTGATCGCACCGGGCTTGCGGCCGGTATCTGGCTTTTGCTGCAAGGCCGCCCGGCAAGCGAAGCCCTGGCCCAACTCTCACTCCGCCACGGCCATGTCGCGGCGGCGCGCACCGGTATTCTGGACGCTTTCTTCAAAAGCTTTGCCGCCTTCCAGCATGACAATCCGGGTATCCCCTTCCTGGATTGGGTGCGCGATACCTATTCCGAAGCCGCTTTGCGGGAGAGTTTTTCCAGTAACGCCTGGGCGGATCGGCTGGTGGATCAGGTATTGCGGCGGGAATGATCTGGGCAGGCCCGCCTTGATTTTGCCCCTTTTTGCGTCGCAGCATTTCAATAAAATCAGTAGTTTGCGATGAAATATGCAGAAACAAGGCTTGAATCGCTTTTGTCAGACCGTCATGAGAAAGTAACATTGGGTTGATAAGGGTTGCGCTCCCCGCGCGGCTTTCAGCCCAGAAATGAAGGATGCGATGGACGGTTTTCTTCCCGCGGAACATGGTCGGCGCAAGACGCTCAAGGCACCCATCGGGTGCGTGGGCGATGGGCTGCACACTGGCCGCCGGATGTCCCTTACGCTGCACCCGGCCGCGGCTGGCGCCGGCATCCAGTTCCGCCGCGTTGATCTTGGCGTTGATATCCCTGCCCGCTTCGAATTCGTGACCGATACGCGGCTTTGCACTGCCATCGCCCATCCGAATGCGCCGGAAGCCCGCATCGGCACCATTGAACATGTCATGGCCGCATTGGCCGGCGCTGGCATTGACGATGCCATCATTGAAGTGGATGGGCCGGAAATCCCTATTCTGGATGGTTCCGCAGCGCCCTTTCTGTTCCTGATTGACTGCGCCGGCATCGCAACCAGTGCCGCGCCGCGCCAGATCATTGAAGTGCTGCGCCCGGTCCGCGTGGAAGATGGCCGCGGCGCCTTTGCCGAATTGCATCCCAATACCGAAACCGCCTTCGATGCGGCTTTGGACATTGATTTCCCGAATACCGCCATCGGTCAGCAATCCCTGGCGCTCCGCATCACGCCCGAAACCTTCCGGGGGGCGCTAGCTGATTCACGCACCTTCACCCTGGCTGAGGAGGTGGAGCAGCTGCGTCAAGCGGGCCTGGCCCTGGGCGGTAGCCTGGATAATGCCGTGGTGGTGGATGGCCCGGCCATTCTGAACCCCGGCGGGCTTCGCCATGCCGATGAATTTGTCCGCCACAAGCTGCTGGATGTGGTGGGGGACCTGGCCCTGGCCGGCGCCCCGCTCCGCGCCCGCTTCATGGGCAATCGTTCGGGCCATGCGCTGAACAATCAGCTTCTCCGCGCCCTTTTCGCCGATAAAGACGCTTGGCGGTGGGTAGGTGGCGCCTCCGCGGCCGCTGATGCCGCCACCGCGCGGGCCAAGCAAAAAGCCCCGGCCTTCGCCTGATATCGAGCCTCTGCGCTAAGGCGATTTCACCCGCGGCCAATCTGCCCTATATCAACCGCATCCTTCTGTTGATCCGGGAATCATGCGCCGCTTCCTACCTATAGCCCTACTCCTAGCCCTGGCGGCTTGTGGCAGTTCAACGCCGCAGCAAAGCACCGGCGCAGATCCCTCGCTCACGCGGCGCGTCACCGCCAATGCGGCGGATGAAGAGCCGCAGATGCTCTATGCCCTTGGCATGCGGAACCTGCGTGAGCGCAACTACGCCCGCGCGGTAGAATATTTCGATGCTATTGAACGTGAACACCCCTATTCGGCCTGGTCCACCAGCGCGAAACTGATGGCGGCCTACACCGAATATCTGCGCAACCGCTATACGGAAGCCATCGGCGCGCTTGATCGCTTCATTCAACTTCACCCATCACATCGCGACATCGCCTATGCCTATTACCTGCGCGCACTGTCGCAATATGAACAGATCACCGATGCGCAACGCGACCAGCGCCAGACCGCCATTGCAATCGCGTCGCTTCAGGAAGTCATCAACCGCTTCCCCGATAGCGCTTACGCCCGCGATGCGCGGCTAAAGATTGACCTGGGCCGAGACCACCTGGCCGGCAAGGAAATGACCGTGGGCCGCTTCTATCAGCGCCAGGGCCTGCATCAAGCGGCCATCGGCCGCTATCGCCGCGTGGTGGAGGATTTCCAGACCACGAACCACGTGCCCGAAGCCTTGCATCGGATGGTAGAAATCTACCTGAACCTTGGCCTGACAGAAGAAGCACGCCGCAACGCCGCCGTGCTTGGCTATAACTATCCCGGCAGCGATTGGTACGCCGATAGCTACGCCTTACTTGTTGCCGCCGGCGCCGAAGCCCGTGGTGAGCGTCCCGGCTTTGTGAGCCGGATGCTGAACAAGATTTTCTGAGCACGGGGCGGCGCGCCGATGCTCGCCTCTCTGGCCATTCGCGATGTGGTGCTGATTGAAAAGCTCGACCTGAGCTTCGATGCCGGGCTTGCAGTGCTGACCGGCGAAACCGGCGCCGGCAAATCCATATTGTTGGATAGCCTGGGCCTTGCACTCGGCCACCGCGCCGAAGCCGGGCTGGTGCGTGCGGGTCAAACACAAGCCAGTGTCGCCGCCGCTTTTCTGCCAAGCCCCGATCACCCCTGTTTCGATATCCTCCGCGACCAAGGCATCAGCGCCGAGGATGAATTAGTGCTGCGCCGCGTGCTGCAAGCCGATGGCAAATCGCGCGCCTTCATCAATGACCAACCCGTCAGTGTTGCCTTGCTCAAACGTCTGGGCGCGACACTGGTGGAAGTGCAAGGCCAGCATGAACAAGTGGGCCTGGCCGATCCCGCCACCCATGCCGGGCTGCTGGACGCTTTCGGTGCCTTGGACGGCGAACGCAGCGCCACCGCCACCGCCTGGGCGGCCTGGCGCGACGCCACGCGCCGCCTGGCCGCCGCGCGCGAAGCCATTGCCAGCGCACAGCGCGAAGAAGAATGGCTGCGCCACGCCGTTGGCGAATTGACCGACCTTGCCCCAGAAGAAGGCGAAGAAGATACACTCGCCGCCGAACGCCAAAGGCTGCAACAGGGCGAACGCCGTGCCGAGGCCATAGCCACCGCCCTTGGGGAGCTCACGCCGCGCGACCGCCGCGCAGCCTCACCCGCCCGCGCACTCCGCGAAGCGGCCCGCGCGCTGGAACGCCTGCCGCCACCCAACGAAGAAGCGCAACCCGCCATCCAGGCGCTCGCCGCCGCACAGGATGCCTTGAGCGAGGCAGAAACCCTGCTCACGCGCCTCATGAACGAAGCCGGCCCCGATCCACGCCGGCTGGAACAGGTGGAAGAACGGCTATTCGCGCTGCGCGCCGGCGGGCGCAAACACAGCGTGCCAGTTTCGGAATTGGCAAGCTTGCTCGGCAGGCTACGCGCCCGGCTGGAAGCGCTGGACGCCGGCGCGGGCGAAGTCGCCACACTTGAAGCCGCTGAAGCAAAAGCGCGCGGCAACTACATCGCCGCCGCCGGCAAGCTTTCCGCCACGCGACGCAAATCCGCCGCCGCGCTTGAAAAAGCGCTTGCTGAAGAACTGCCACCGCTAAAACTGGACCGAGCGCGCCTGGTGATAGACATCACCGCGCGCGACGAAAACGCCTGGGACGCGGATGGGCAGGATCGCGTCAGCTTCCTGGTCGCAACCAACCCAGGGCAAACACCTGGCGCGCTCGCGAAAATCGCCTCGGGCGGGGAACTCTCGCGCCTCATGCTCGCACTCAAAGTCGTGCTGTCACGCGGCTCGCCCGTGCCAACCCTGATCTTTGACGAAGTGGATAGCGGCATTGGTGGCGCCACCGCCGCCGCCGTCGGCGAACGCCTGGCGCGCGTGGCAGACCGCGTCCAAGTGCTGGTGGTAACCCATAGCCCGCAAGTCGCGGCGCGCGGCACACGGCATTTCCGCGTGGCAAAGCAAGTAAAAGGGCAGCGCGCGGAGACGCGGGTGGAAATCCTCGATCAGGCAGAAAGATATGAAGAACTGGCGCGCATGCTGGCGGGGGAAAAGGTAACCGAGGCAGCGCGGGCGGCGGCGCGCAGCCTTTTGGAGGGTAAAGAGTGAGAATCGAAGAAGGGGCGGGGGAGAGAACTCCCCCGCGCCCCCTCCTTTTTTTATCCTTCCGCCCTTGCATGAGGGGCGCGGCATGAAGGCGCCTGCCATACAGGATCTGACGGAACTAGATGCGGCGATTGAGCTTGCAGAGCTCGCGCGCGACATCGCGCGGCATGACAGGCTCTATCACAGCAAAGACCAGCCGGAGATCACAGACGCGGAATATGACGCGCTGGTAGCACGCAACCGCGCGCTTGAAGCGCACTTCCCACACCTGATCCGGAGCGACAGCCCATCACGCCGCGTCGGCGCACCAGTCGCGGAAGGCTTCGCCAAATCCCGCCATGGTGAGCCAATGCTGAGCCTGGATAATGTCTTCTCGCCCGAAGAATTCAGCGATTTTTGCAAACGCATCCGCCGCTTTCTGGGGCTGACTGAAACCGAGGCGCTGGCTTTTGTGGGGGAGCCCAAGATTGATGGGCTTTCGATCAACCTGCTCTATGAAAATGGCGTCTTCATCAAAGGTGCCACGCGCGGCGATGGCGCAGAAGGCGAAGATGTCACCGCCAATCTGCTGACCATCCCATCCCTGCCGCGGCATCTGAATCCACCCTTCCCCGCCAGCATTGAAATTCGCGGCGAAGTCTTCATGGAAAAGGCCGATTTCCTCAGCTTCCGCGCCACGCAGGAAGAAGCCGCCGAAGCACGCGAAGCACGCCGCGCTGCAGGCGAAAAGCTGGGCGACGCCGTGGTGATCCCCGCCAATCCACGCAACGCCGCCGCTGGTTCGCTGCGTCAGCTTGATGCGCGCATCACGGCAGCCAGGCCGCTGAAACTTCTCGCCTACGCCATGGGCGCGGCGAGCGAAGCACCAGCCGAAACACATCATGATTTTCTTGATGAACTACGCCGCTGGGGCTTCGCGGTGAACCCACTCTCGCAGCGCTTAGAAAACGAAGACGCGGCTGAGAAATTCCAGGCCGAAATCGGCGCGGGCCGTGCCGCACTCGCTTACGATATTGATGGCGTGGTCTATAAGCTTGACCGGATTGATTGGCAGCGCCGGCTTGGTTTTGTGGGTCGCGCACCACGCTGGGCCGTGGCGTGGAAATTCCCGGCTGAACAGGCCGTGACGAAATTGCTGGATATTGAAATCCAGGTGGGTCGCACCGGTGCTTTGACACCGCGCGCAGTGATGGAACCCGTGAATGTCGGCGGCGTGGTAGTGCGCCACGCGACTTTGCATAATGAGGATGAAATCGCGCGCAAGGATGTACGCATCGGCGATACCGTCATGCTGCAACGCGCCGGCGATGTCATTCCGCAAATCCTGGGCGTAGTGCTGGAAAAGCGTCCTGCCGATGCGAAGCCCTATGCCTTTCCCCTAAACTGCCCCGCTTGCGGCAGCCACGCAATCCGCGACGGAGAAGATGTCGTGCGCCGCTGCACGGGCGGCCTGATCTGCCCTGCGCAAACCACCGAACGCTTAAGGCATTTCGTATCCCGCCGCGCGATGGATATCGAAGGACTGGGCGAAGAAAATATCCAATTCCTATTCGATGCCGCGCTGATCAAAAGCCCCGCCGATATTTTCCGCCTGCACCAAAAGCGCGAAACCCTGGCGGGCTTTGAAGGCTGGGGCGAACGCAAGATCAGTAAATTACTGGAAGCGATTGAAGCCCGGCGCAGTGTGGCGCTGGAGCGTTTCATCTTTGCGCTGGGCATCCGCCGCATCGGCGAACAGAACGCCAAGCTATTGGCGCGGCATTATCACAGCCTGGAAGCCTGGCGCGCTGCCATGATCGCCGCGCATGTTATCGGTTCAGAAGCGCGTGAGGAATTGGGCTCCATCCAGGGCATCGGCCCCGCGATTGCGGAGGAGCTTGTCGAATTCTTCGCCGAACCGCGCAACCTGGCTGCGCTTGATGACCTCGCCGCTGAAGTCTCACCCCTGCCGGTTGAAGAAACCGGCGCTGGCGATAGCCCCTTCGCCGCCAAGACCATGGTCTTCACCGGCATGCTTGAAAAAATGACTCGCGATGAAGCGGAAGCACTCGCCGAACGCCTCGGCGCCAAGGTCACGAAATCGGTTTCCAAGAAAACCGATTTCGTTGTTGTTGGTGCAGATGCAGGATCGAAAGCCGCCAAGGCAGCAGAGCTTGGCGTAAAGGTTCTGACCGAAGCCGAATGGCTGGAGTTGGCGGGCGCCTGATCCGCGTAGAGCGTGTTGCGTTCACATGTGTTCACGCCACCCGCTCTACCTTGTTGTTTTTCGAACATCTTCACACGTTCAGATGATTCCATCTGAACGTGATCTGCTCTCGGTCGCATGTCCGAAGCGGTGAATCAGTCGCCCAAAACGAAGTCTCGCCTAAATCGGCGCGCAGGCCGCGCGCAGCCAGCCAGTGGTTTCAGCATCCAAGTGCGGCGCCACTTCTGCCGCGACACGCGCGTGATAGGCATTCAACCAATCACGCTCAGCCACCGTCAGCAGCGCGGGTTCGATCAGTGCGCGATCAAAGGGCGCCAGCGTCAGCGTTTCGAATTCCAGAAACGGCTTGGCGGCAGCGGCGATCTCGGCCTTTTGCACCAGCAGCAGGTTTTCCAGCCGAATGCCAAACTCGCCCGTGGCGTAATAGCCAGGCTCGTTCGATAGGATCATGCCCTCAGCCAAAGCCACCACGCGCGCCGCGCGGCTAAAGGCCGCCGGCCCTTCATGCACGGAAAGATAGGACCCGACGCCATGCCCCGTGCCGTGATCATAATCCAACCCCGCATCCCATAGCGGGCGCCGCGCCAGCGCATCCAAATGCGGCCCGGCGACACCGGCGGGGAAGCGCAGCGTTGCCAGCGCAATATGCCCCTTCAGCACGCGCGTGACACATTCACGCAAACGCGGCGGTGCCGCACCCGGCCCGGTCCAGAGCGTGCGCGTAATATCCGTGGTGCCATCCAAATATTGCCCGCCTGAATCAATCAAATAGCATTCATTGGGGTGGATGGCGCGGTGGCTCTCTTCCGTCGCGCGGTAATGCACGATAGCGCCGTTTTCGCCTGCGCCGCTGATGGCCGGGAAGCTTTCCGCCTGAAACAGCGGCACGTCGCGCCGAAACGCCAACAGGCGCGCGGCGGCCGAGATTTCATTCAGCCCGCCCTTCGGTGCTTCTTCGGCAAACCAGCGCAGAAACCGCGCCATCGCCACCGCATCGCGTTGATGCGCCGCACGTGCGCCCTGTTGTTCCACCGCGTTCTTACAGGCGCGCGGCATGCGGCAGGGGTCTTCGCCGGCGCGGATTTCAGCGCCCGCTTCGCGCAGCCAATCGGTGAACCAGGAAGGTGTTGCTTCGGGGTCAATGCGAACGCGCTTACCCTTCAAGGCGTGTAGCGCCGCCGGCATGGCATCACGCGGCGCAATTGCCACCGCATTGCCCAAGGCCGCGCGGGTTTCATGGTCCAGCTTCGCCGGTTCCATGAATAATGAGACCGCGCCATCGGCAAACAGCAGCGCAAAGCCAAGCGCCAATGGCGTATGGTCCAGATCGCCGCCGCGGATATTCAACAGCCAGGCGATGGAATGCGCATCGGCCAGCACCGCCGCGTCTTCGCCGGCGGCGCGTAATGCCGCGGCCGCCTCGCTCCTCTTTTCGGCGGATGGCTTGCCGGCATAGGAAAGCGGATGCGCCCGCGCCCGCGCTTCCGGTGCGCGGGGCCGATCGGCCCAAATGGCGTCAATCGGGTTAGCTTGCAGCGCGCGGAAGGTCACGCCCGGGCGCTTCAAGCGTTCCAATGCCGGTTCGCTATGCAGCCAGGGATCATAGCCAATCACCAGGCCATCCGCGTGGGCGGCCAGCCATTCGCCCGGTGGTTCTTCCGTGATGTGGCGCGGTTCCCAAAGCGCTACATCAATCTGGTTGCGAATTTGCAGCGTGTAGCGCCCATCGGAAAACACCGCCGCTTGCTGGGGCAGCACAATCGCCAACCCCGCGCTGCCGGTGAAGCCAGTCAGCCAGGCCAGCCTTTCGGCAGAACGCGGCACATATTCCCCCAAATGCTCATCTGCACGAGGGATCAGGAAGCCCTGCACCCCCATCCGCGCGAGTTCAGCGCGCAAGGCGCCCAAGCGTTCAGCCCGATTCATGAGCAACTCCTGATCAAATATTTCACAATTGTTGCATGGCTTCCTGTGGAAGCATGCGTTTTGCGCATATCTCTGCTGTGGTCTTCGCGCATCACCTGTGCCCCAGAAGCCTCTATATCATCGCCATCGGACAGGGTTGCTGCCCTATCGGCCAGCACCTCCGCAAAGGAAAGCTAAACATGAACCCGCATTTCGCCAATCTCGAAACCAGCCTCTCGGCCCGCGCCGCGACGATTGAGGCTATTCACCGCGAAGCCGCCGCCGCCCGCGCCGCCGCGCGCAGCCGCGCCTATGGCCATGCCTTCAAGATGATCGGGGCCGGCATCGGCGCCGTGCTGACCGCCATCGCCACCTGGCCGACCAAGCGCGATGCCTATAAGGCGCTGGATCAGCTTTCGGACACGCAGCTTGCTGATATTGGCTTGGCGCGCGGTGAAATCAGCCGCGTTTTTGAACCGGGCTTCGCCCTGCAAGCCGCCAATGATGGCGCGCTGCCGACAGGTCACGCTGCCTAACCCCCGAATAACCTGCGCAGCCAGGATTTCAGGCCGCCCCCCTCGGGCGGCCTTTTTTTTGCCCCGGGGGACTTTTGATGTGTCACATGCGGCCGCCGCGCCGGGGGGGCGAGGGCCGAGGCCATGCCATGCCGCCCCATATCTTCCGCCGCGATCAACCGCGCCTCTAACGCCACAACTTGTGCCACCGCCTCGGGCGGGTTGAGCGCAGCAAGCGCTTCCGCCGCGCCTTCCGCTTCAACGAAATCCGCCGAGCGGCGCAGCGCATCAATAACGCGGACAGATTGTTCGGCATCCAAAGCAGGCCCGCTTCGCCACAGCGCCACCGCTTCGCGCCGCCATTGCCGCGCCAGGTCATCGCGGTTCAGATCATCCGCCACCCAAGCGGCGTGTAGGGTTGCTTCCGCCGCCGCGTGCAAGGCGCCGGTTTCTTCCAGCACATGCGCCCAGGCCAGAAAGCGCCGTGCCAAAACCGGGTGGGATGTATCGGCAATCAGCGCGCGATAGGGGGCCGCGGCTACCGCTTCAGCCCCGGCGGGATGCGCTTCACTAATATCCGGCGCGGCATAGCCACAATGCGGGCAGGCTTCCAGCCAGCGCGCCATGGTGGAGCGCACCGGCTCACCCGGTCGTAAATCAAGATCGGGCGCCTGCTCCGGCACGGGCGGGCGAAAGCCGGGCTGGCGGCTTTCATGGCCGCATACCCCGCAACGCTTTTCCCGCCCCGCGGATGTCGGCGCGCCAGCCATTACGCGGTGCGATCAGCCCCGCCCGATTGCAACGCCGCCTGAGCCGCCGCCAAGCGCGCGACCGGCACGCGATAGGGCGAACAGGAAACATAATCCAAGCCGACACTTTCGCAGAAATGGATGGAGGATGGATCGCCCCCATGCTCACCGCAAATGCCAAGCTTGATATCCGGCCTCACGCTGCGGCCTTTCTCGACCGCGATGCGCACCAAAGCGCCCACGCCGTCCGGGTCAATGGAAACGAACGGGTCCTTCGGGAAAATGCCCTTTTCGATGTAAAGCGGCAGAAACTTGCCGGCATCATCGCGTGACAGGCCGAAGGTGGTTTGCGTCAGGTCATTCGTGCCGAAGGAAAAGAAATCCGCCACCGTGGCAATGGCATCGGCGGTGAGGGCAGCGCGCGGCAATTCAATCATGGTGCCAACGCTATAGACCACGTGATACCCGCCTTCGGCGAAAACCTCCTGCGCGACGCGATCCACCATGGCGCGGGTGATTTCCAATTCGCGCTTGGTCGCAACCAAGGGAATCATGATTTCCGGCACTGGGGCCTTATGCGTCATGCGGCCAATCTCCGCCGCCGCTTCAAAAATCGCGCGCGCCTGCATTTCATAGATTTCCGGGAAGGAAATCCCCAAGCGGCAGCCGCGATGTCCCAGCATTGGGTTCGCTTCCGATAATTCCTGCATGCGCCGCTGCATCACTTCAACATCGGTACCGAGCGATGCCGCCACTTCGGAGATTTCATAGTCACTATGCGGCAGGAATTCATGCAAAGGCGGATCAAGCAGGCGGATCGTCACCGGCAGCCCAGCCATGATTTCAAACAGGTCAAGAAAATCCTTGCGTTGGAAAGGCAGCAAGCGCGCGAGTGCCGCGCGGCGACCTTGTTCCGTTTCCGCCATGATCATCTGGCGCACTGCGCCAATCCGCTCCGGGTCGAAGAACATATGTTCAGTACGGCAAAGCCCGATGCCTTCCGCGCCGAAGCGCCTGGCAGTTTCCGCATCCAAGGGCGTTTCCGCATTGGCGCGCACCCGCAAGCGGCGGACCTTATCGGCCCAGCCCATCAGCGTTGAGAAATCGCCCGAAAGCTGCGGTTCCACCATGGCGACAGTGCCGATGAAAACCTCGCCGGTTGCGCCGTCCAGCGTGATGATCTGGCCGGCTTCAATGCGCACGCCGCCGGCGCTGAGATATTGGTTATTGTAGTCCACCGTGACGCCGCCGCAGCCCGCAACACAGGGCCGGCCCATACCACGCGCCACCACTGCCGCATGGCTCGTCATGCCGCCGCGCGTTGTCAGCACCCCGCGCGCCGCATGCATGCCGTGAATATCTTCCGGCGAGGTTTCAATCCGCACCAGAATAACGCTTTCGCCCTTTTGGGCCCGCGCTTCAGCTTCATCCGCGCTGAAGACAACAATACCGCAAGCCGCACCGGGGGAAGCGGGCAGGCCCTTGGCAAGCAGCTTGCGCGGCGCCTTGGGATCAAGCGTTGGGTGCAGCAATTGATCAAGTGCTGCGGGGTTCACGCGCCGCACGGCTTCCGTGTGATCAATCAAGCCTTCGCGCGCCATATCCACCGCAATTTTCAGCGATGCAGCGGCGGTACGCTTACCATTGCGCGTTTGCAACATATAAAGCTTGTTGCTCTGCACCGTGAATTCAATGTCCTGCATGTCGCGGTAATGGCGTTCAAGTGTCGCGCGCACTTGCACCAATTCGGCATAGGCTGCCGGCATGGCATCTTCCATGCTGCGTTCGCTGGGTTTGGAGCGTTCCTTCGCCATGGGTTGCGGCGTGCGGATACCCGCCACCACATCCTCACCCTGCGCATTGATCAGGTACTCGCCGTAAAAGACGTTCTCGCCCGTGGAAGGATCACGCGTGAAGCACACACCTGTTGCGCAGTCTTCGCCCATATTGCCGAAGACCATGGCTTGCACATTGACCGCGGTGCCCCATTCGGCCGGGATGTCATGCAGGCGCCGATACGTCACCGCGCGCTGGTTCATCCAGCTACCAAACACTGCGCCAATCGCGCCCCAAAGCTGGGTTTCCGGATCCTGCGGGAAGGGCCTGCCGGTAACTTCCGCGACCATTTCCTTATAGCCATCCACCACGCGATGCCATTCGGATGCGGTGAGTTCCGTATCTTCGTTCTTCCCGGTGTCGAGCTTCACATGCTCGATAATTTCCTCAAAGCGATGATGATCAACGTCGAGCACGACGGACCCATACATCTGGATGAAGCGGCGGTAGGAATCCCAGGCAAAGCGCGCATCGCCGGAAGCCAGAACCAGGCCTTCAACCGTTTGGTCATTCAGGCCAAGGTTCAGGACCGTATCCATCATCCCCGGCATGGAAACCCGCGCGCCGGAGCGCACAGATACCAGCAAGGGACGGTGATGATCGCCGAAGCGATTGCCCACCGCTTCCTCAATACGCGCTAGCGCGGCGCGCACCTGCTGAGCCAGATCATCGGGGTATTTCTGCCCATTATCGTAATAGGCGGTGCAGACTTCGGTGGTGATGGTGAAGCCAGGCGGTACAGGCAAACCAATCGAGGCCATTTCGGCCAGGTTGGCGCCTTTGCCACCCAGAAGATTCCGCATATCGGCACGGCCTTCATTGTGGCCGGCACCGAAGCTATAGACCCATTGTGTCATGGGGGGGTTCCTCAGGCTTCAATCTTGGAGAAATCCGCCACGGCATCCATGGCGGCACGAAGGCGGGCGAGCAGTCGCAGACGATTGCGGCGAAGTTCCGGCGCCGGGTCGTTCACGATCACTTTTTCGAAAAAAGCATCCACCGGGGCGCGGAGCCCGGCCATGGCTTCCATGGCACGCTCAAAATCCTCGGCTTCGATATCCAGGCAAATGCGGGCGCCGGCTTCTTCGAGCGCGGCGGCAAGGGCGGCTTCTTCCGGCAATTTCAGCAGATGGGCTTCATAGCCGGTATCAAAAGCGTGGCCGTCGCGCTTTTCTTCGATGCGCAGGATATTCACCGCGCGGCGATGGGCGGCGAGCAGATTGGCGCCGGCTTCTGATTCGACAAAGCCGCGCACGGCATCGGCGCGGGCGAGCAGGCGATTCAAATCATCATCTGGTGTCGCGCCAAAGACCGCCGCCACCACATCATACCGGGCACCTTCGCCACGGAGTTGCACGCGCAGACGTTCGGCGAGGAAATCGAGCAAGCCAGCGGCAAAGGCCGCGACCATTGGTGGATGGGCTGAGCCGGTTGGCGCCTGCCAGCCGCTGGCGCGCTTCGCTTCCGCGATATCCATGCCGAAGCTGGGCTGCGCGGTGCTGCCGGTTGCTTGCGGGAAGCCGAAAAAGGCTTCGCCGATGATATCCCCCAGCGCCAGCCGCAGCCCATTCTCCCGAATGATGCGAATGACGCCGAGCGCCGCGCGACGCAGCGCAAAGGGATCGCCACTTCCGGTTGGCTTTTCGCCCACGGCGAAGAAACCGACCAATTGATCAATCTTATCCGCCAGCGCCACCGCAATGGCGATGGGCTCCTGCGGCACGGCATCACCCGCGCCGGCTGGGCGATAATGCGCGGCAATGGCGTCCGCCACGCGCGCATCCTCACCCTGATCGAGCGCGTAATACCGCCCCATCACGCCCTGCAATTCTGGGAATTCACCCACCATGCCGGAAGCGAGATCAGCCTTCGCCAAGCGCGCCGCGCGCCGCGCCAGTGCTACATCGGCGCCGAGTTTTTCCGCGATCAGCGCGGCCAGGTTTTCAAGCCGCGCCACGCGCTGGCCCTGCGTGCCAATCTTGGCGTGGAATACCACGCTATCCAGCTTAGGCAGGAAGCTTTCCAGCTTTTGCTTGCGGTCCAAATCCCAGAAGAAGCGCGCATCCGCCAAACGCGCGCGCAGCACGCGTTCATTGCCAGCGATGATCGCCGCACCCCCATCGGGGGCGGCGATATTCGCCACCAACGCAAAGCGCGGCGCGGCGGTTCCATTTGGCTTCCGCAAGGCGAAATAGCGCTGATTGACGCGCATGGTGGTGCGCATGACTTCGGGCGGCAGATCCATGAAGGCGTCGTCTATGCGCCCGAGCAACGGGACCGGCCATTCGACAAGGCCAGCGACTTCAGTGATCAGCGCCTCATCCGGCACCACTTCCAAACCTTCGGCAGCCGCGAGTGCCGCGATTCCATCGCGGATCATGCGCGCGCGGTCTTCCGCTTGCAGCACTACATGGCGCTCGGTAAGTTCGGCCTTATACTCAGCAAAGTCCCGCACGCTGAAGGCGCCGGGGGACATGATCCGATGGCCTTCGGTCAAATCGCCACTCGCCAAGCCATGGCCATCATCCCCGCCTTGCGCCAGGGTGAAGGGCACCACGGCGCCATCCAGCACGCACAGGATGCGCTTCAAGGGCCGCACCCAAACCATGGAAGATGTGCCGCCCCAGCGCATGGATTTCGGCCAGGGGAAAGTGCGGATCAGCGCGGGCAATTCGCGCGCCAAGACGGATGCAGGTGCTTCGCCAGTCAGGGTTCGCCGCATGAAGACATGCGTCGCTTTCCCTGCCTGGGTAGCCTCGAAGCGCAGTTGCGAAGGTCCACCTACATCGAAGACCCCTCCGCTTCTTAGCGTTGCCAAGCCCTCTTTCGCCCAAGCCATCGGGTCCTCGCCGCGCGGCAACTGGCTCGTGAGGAAGGCCAACAACGGCTCATCGGGAGCATCTAGACGCGGGCCTCGCTTTTCGTCTTCCCGTGAGGGGATCGCAGTGCGGATTTCTGCGCGATAGGTGATCCGCCGAGGCGCGAATGCGCGATACTCGTGTCGGGGGGGTGATATGCTTTTTCCCAAGAAGTTACGCATTGAATCGCAGAAGCGGTCAGCCGCCGCTTCCTGCATACGTGCCGGTATTTCTTCGGAAAATAGTTCAATCAGCAGTTCAGCAAATTCAGCCATGAGTTTTGATCGCCGGCTCTATATCGGTTGCGGCGAAATCATCGCCCTTGAACAGTAATGGCTGGCCACGTTCCTTGGCCAGCGCATAAGCAAAGCAATCGCCCAAATTGAGCCCTGCCTTATGGCGGCCCTTGCCGAAGCGACGCCAGGCATCACGGGCAAGGCTGGCATGTTCCGCAGTGAAAGGCACGATTTCGGGACGGATGGCCCCCATTAACGCATCAAGCTTTTCCGCCATGCCGGGCAGGGTTCGGCCCTCCGCGACGATTGCGGTTTCCAGCAAGGTGGGCGCGGCGATTGCCGTGGTGTCGGTGTCGCGGATCGTGGCAGCCAGGCGCTCCGCCTCAGGCTCCTTGAACAGGATTGCGACCAATGCCGAGGAATCAAGGATCATCGCGGCAGGCCGGTTTCGTCATAAAGATCGCGATGATCGCTGGTGACACCTGGCGGGACCAGCTTGGAAGCTTCCTCCGCGATGGCCATGATAGCGTCGAATTTGCGCTGCCGCGCCGCCTTTTCCCGTGCCAGTTTTTCCGCCACCGCTTCGCGGACTGCCCCGGTCGCCGTGGTGCCGAGCATTGCCGCAAGCTCCTTCGCTTCAGCGATCAGCGCGGCATCCTTGATGTTTAGCTGGCCCATGACGCACCTCTGGTAGAAAGCGCCCCTGATATGGTAGAAAAGCCCCGAAAGCGCAAGGTCACGCCCCTTCGCCGGCCAGCCAGGCCTCACAACACCCCTTCGCCAGCGTTCGCACGCGGCCGATATAGGCGGCGCGCTCCGTCACGCTGATGGCGCCGCGCGCGTCCAGCAAATTGAAGCGATGCGATGCCTTGATGCATTGGTCATAGGCCGGCAGCGCCAGCTTGCGTTCGAGCAGCGCGGCGCATTCAGCCTCGGCATCCTCAAAATGGCGGAACAGCATTTTGGTGTCGGCGGCTTCGAAATTATGGGCGCTGTATTCGCGTTCGGCGCGCAGGAAGACATCGCCGTATTTCACGCCTTCGTTGTTGAAACTAAGGTCATATACATTCTCGACCCCTTGGATATACATCGCCAAGCGTTCCAGGCCGTAGGTCAATTCAGCGCTGGGCCTTTCGCAGGCAATGCCGCCCACCTGCTGGAAATAGGTGAATTGCGTCACCTCCATCCCATCGCACCAAACCTCCCATCCCAGGCCCCAGGCGCCAAGGGTTGGGCTTTCCCAATCATCCTCAACAAAGCGGATGTCATGCAAAGCGGGGTCAATGCCAAGCGCGCGGTAGCTTTCAATCAGCAGCGCCTGCGGGTCCGCCGGTGATGGCTTTAGGATCACCTGGTACTGGTAATAATGCTGCAGCCGATTGGGGTTTTCGCCGTAGCGGCCATCGGCGGGGCGGCGGGATGGCTGCACATAGGCGGCCTTCCAAGGTTTCGGCCCAAGCGCGCGCAAGGTGGTCGCCGGGTGAAAGGTGCCGGCACCCACTTCCATGTCATAGGGTTGCAGGATCACGCAGCCCTGATCCGCCCAAAAGCGATGCAGGCGCAGGATGATGTCCTGAAAACTGGGGGGCTTGGCGGTCATGGCGGTTCCGGGCTCTGGCGCAAGGCTCGTGCGGGGTGCTGTATAGGCAGGCGACCCGGACCCGGCAAGGAAAGCCATCATGAAGACCGCGCAAGACATCATCGCCGCCTATTTGGCTGCCTTCAATCGCGGGGATTGGCCGGGCATGCTGGCGCTGCTGGCGGATGATGTTGTGCATGACATCAACCAAGGCGGCGCAGAGCATGGCAAGCCAGCCTTTGCGGCCTTTCTGGACCGGATGGCGCGCTGCTACCGGGAAGAATTGCGCGATATCGTGATCATGGTCGGCGCTGATGGCGCCCGTGCGGCGGCGGAATTCCAGGTGCATGGCGAATATCTGGCGCAGGATGCCGGTCTGCCGCCGGCGCACGGCCAGCGCTATGCCCTGCCGGCCGGGGCGTTTTTTAGCCTGAAGGATGGACGGATCAGCCGGGTCACCATGTATTACAATTTGCCGGAATGGCTCCGCCAAGTGGCCGGCTAAAGTCTTGCTTTCCGACCGCGTGCAGTGCTTTCTGGTGGCATGAAGCTGCTTTCCGGTCATGCTCGCCTCGCCGGGGTTTTCGGCCACCCCGTGACTCATTCACGTTCGCCGCGCCTCCATGGGTTCTGGCTGCAACGCTATGGCATTGATGGTGCCTATATTCCGCTTGGCGTCGCGCCAGGCGGCTTTGCTGCGGCGGTGCGCGCGCTGGTGGATCTCGGCTTTCGCGGCGCCAATGTCACCATCCCTCATAAGCTTGCGGCGTTCGAGATTTGTGATGAGGTCGCGCCCTTCGCACGCCGCGCCGGGGCGGTGAATACGCTGATTTTTCGCGATGGGCGGATTGAGGGCTCAAATACTGATGGCTTCGGCTTTCTGGAAAGCATCCGCGAAGCTGCACCGGGCTGGCGCGCGGATGCCGGCCCCGCCGTGCTGTTGGGCGCGGGCGGTGCGGCGCGGGCCATTGCCGCCGCACTTTTGGATGCCGGCACGCCGCGTGTGACCCTGGTGAACCGCACCGCTGCAAAGGCCGAGGCTTTGGCGCGTGATCTTGGCGGGCCGATCCATGTCGCGGGTCGGCCACCCCTGGAAGGCGCGGCTTTGCTCGTGAATACGACGTCGCTCGGCATGCAGGGCCAGCCGGGGCTGGGGGTGGATTTGGCGCCGCTCCCACAAAACGCGGTCGTGGCGGATATTGTCTATGTGCCGCTCGAAACCCGGCTTCTGGCGGCGGCGCGGGCGCGGGGCCTGGTTGCGGTGGATGGGCTTGGCATGTTGCTACATCAGGCGCGGCCGGGTTTTGAGGCCTGGTTCGGCGTCGCCCCGCAAGTGGATCAGGCTTTGCGCGATGTGGTGGCGGCCGATATCCCGAAGCGGGATGGCGCATGAAGATCATCGGCCTCACGGGCGGGATCGGGATGGGGAAATCCACAGCCTCCGCCTGCTTCCGCCGCCATAGGGTGCCGATATTTGATGCTGATCAAGCGGTGCATGAATTGCAGGCGGTGGGCGGGCGTGCGGTGCGACCGATTGAAGCGGCTTTGCCAGGCACCACACAAAACGGCGCGGTGGACCGGGAAGCGCTGCGTCGTGCTGTGCTTGGTAATCCGGCGGCGTTGAAGGTTCTGGAACGCATTGTCCATCCCCTGGTGCGCGATGCTGAGAAGCGTTTTCTGGCAGCGGCGCGGCGCGCGGGGAAATCCTTGGTCGTCTTGGATATCCCCTTGCTGCTGGAAACGGGCGGCGAGAAACGGGTTGACCTGGTGGTGGTGGTCTCGGCTCCCGCTGCGGTGCAGACGGCGCGCGTGATGCGCCGGCCGGGGATGACGCGGGAAAGGCTCGCGGCCATTCGCGCGCGGCAAATGCCTGATGCCGCCAAGCGGCGGCGCGCTGATGTGGTGATGCATAGCGGGCTGTCGCGGCATTTTGCCGTTGCTGCTATTCGGCGCTTGTTGCGCCGGCTCAGGGAAGCGGGCTGATGCGCCAGATTGTGCTGGATACGGAAACGACGGGGCTCGATCCGTTGACGGGTGATCGCGTGATTGAAGTGGCGGCGGTGGAATTATTCAATCTGCTGCCGACGGGTGAGGCGTTTCACAGCGTGATTGATCCGGAACGCGATATCCCGGCTGAGGCTTCGCGTATTCACGGCTTCACCAATGGTGATGTCGCCGGCAAGCCGAAATTCGCCGCGATAGCTGATCAGTTGCTGAAATTCTTGGGTGATGCCGACATCATTGCACATAACGCGCCCTTTGATTTCGGCTTTCTGGACGCTGAGTTATTCCGGTGCCAGCGCCCCCCTTTGGATCGCCGCCGCATGATTGACAGCCTGGCGATGGCGAAGACGCGCTTTCCCGGCATGCCGAATAATCTGGATGCGCTGTGTCGTCGGCTTGGCGTGGATAATTCCATGCGTGGCAACCACAACGCCGTGCTCGACTGCCAGCTTTTGGCGCAGGTCTATCTGGAAATGATGGGCGGCAAGCAGCCGGGGCTGGAATTGGCCGCCAAAGCCGCGCCGCGCATCGTCAATCTTGAGGTGGAAGCGGTGCAACGTGACGCGGTGGTAATTACCCCATCCGCAGAAGCACTGGCGGCGCATGAGGTGTTCGTTTCCGGCAAGATTAAGGAGGCGCTTTGGCTGAAGCCCCCCTTCACCCCGGAAGGCAGTTCGTAACGCGCCTTACCCGCTTCGGATAATGCGCATGAGCTGCGCGACATGTTCTGGCGGCGTCGGCGGGATGATGCCGTGGCCCAGGTTAAAGATAAATGGCCGGCCGCGCATGGCAGCCAGAATGCTGCGCGCCTCGGCTTCCAGTGCTGCGCCGCCGGCGACCAGCGCCAGCGGGTCCAGATTGCCTTGCAGGGGCATGGTTGCGGGCACCGCCTGGGCGGCCCAGCGCGGGTCCATGCTGGTATCCATGGCAACCCCATCCACCGCCGCCCGGCTGGCGTAATCGGGCAGCATTGGGCCGGCCAGGCGAGGGAAGCCGATGATGGGCGTGGTTGGGCAGCGCTTGCGCACCGCGCGGGCAATGGCAGCTGAGGGTTCAATCACCCAGCGGCGGAATTGGCTGGGTGGAAGCAGGCCAGCCCAGGTGTCGAACAGCATTAGCGCCTCGGCGCCGGCTTCCACCTGGGCGACCAGATATTCGACGGTCGCATCCTGCAGAATGCGGATCAGTCGCCCAAAGCTGGCCGGGTCGCTATAGGCCATGCCGCGGGTGGCGGCGAAATCCTTGCTGCCGCGACCTTCCACCATGTAGCAGGCGACGGTGAAGGGTGAGCCGGCAAAGCCGATCAGCGCGGTTTTCGGGTGATCCTGATTAAGCCCGGCGCGGGTTAGGCGGACGGTTTCGAAAATCGGCGCGGCTTTCGCAAGCAAGCCATCCAGATTGAGGGCGGCGATGCCTTCAGCCGAGCGGATCGGGTCGAGCAGCGGGCCCTCACCTTCGGCAAAGCGTAGCCCTTGGCCAAGCGCCCAGGGTACGATCAGAATATCGGAAAACAGGATGGCGGCATCCATGCCATAGCGACGGATGGGTTGCAGCGTGACCTCGGCCGCCAAATCTGGGGTGGTGCAGAGGGAGATGAAATCCCCCGCTATGGCGCGGGTCGCGCGATATTCGGGCAGATAGCGACCGGCCTGGCGCATCAGCCATACGGGGGGCGGCCAGACGGGTTCTCCGGCCAAGACGCGCAAAAAGGGTTTGGCCCGGCTGGGCTCGTTTTCCATTTCCATGACCCTCACCTAAGCATTGAATCTAAGATTCTGAAAGATGAGGTAGCTTGTAGGGCCTGTGGATCATGGGGAGGCAAGCGATGCCAATTCGATCCACAGGGTTCTCCCGATAGCGAATCCAAGGGTCTTCGTGATTTTGTCAGGGGTGATAGGAGTTGCGCTTGTAGTCGAGCACGGCTCGGCAAAAGAATCCAGGCTTGCGCGATGAGGGGGTTTCATCCCCATTATGGGTTCGGGCGGGATCGGTGCTGGAATCCACCCCCGTTATCCACATTGATTCACGGAATTCTACCGGTATGACAAACAGGCATATTGATTTGCACCTGGTATCCGATTCAACCGGGGAAACGTTGCAGTCCATCGCGCGCGCGACGCTGGCGCGGTTTGATGATCACCATGTGGTGGATCATCGCTGGAGCCTGATCCGATCCCGCTTGCAATTGGATCGGGTGTTGGAGGGTATTCAGCATGAACCAGGGCCAGTGCTGTATACTTTGGTTGATTCAAGCCTGCGGCATGTTTTGGAAGAAGCCTGCCAGCGTATGGGGGTGACCTGTCTATCGCCGCTTGATCCGGTGATGGCGCTGCTCCAGGACGCGACAGGGGTACGGGCACGCGAAAAACGCGCCGCGCAGCATGTGATGGATGCCGATTACTTCCGACGTATTGATGCCATGCATTACGTGTTGTCACATGATGATGGGCAAGGGACTGTCGGCATTCGCAACGCGGATGTGGTGCTTGTCGGGGTTTCGCGCAGCAGCAAGACGCCCACTTGCTTCTATCTGGCCAATCGCGGGATCAAGGCTGCCAATGTGCCGATTGTGCCCGGCGCCAGCCTGCCCGAGATTTTGAATGATCCGCCCTGCCCCGTGGTCGGGCTTTATATTGAAGCGAATGCGCTGATTGATATTCGCCGCCACCGCTTGAAGATCATTGGTGGTCATGGTGTGCGGCAAGACGCGACCGATTACATAGACCCAGAATCAGTGAAGGCCGAGATCGTGGCGGCGCGCCGGCTTTGCACGAGCCAAGGCTGGCCTGTGATTGATGTGACGCGGCGTAGCATTGAGGAAACCGCAGCGACCATCCTGCAATTGATGGAAGCCTGGCATGCGCGGCGGCGCGAGACGAAAGCTGCTACTCCGCCTGAGGATCCTGCTGCGGGTGTGATCGGGAAAGTCTGATATCTGTGACAGAAGACCAACCGAGTATTGCCGCACTGGAGCGCGCTTGCCTGACGGCGGTACCAGCGCAGCGCGTCGCTTTTGATGGTAATTTTATCGTGCGTGCATTTTTGGGCGGTACAGGCCGCGCCAATGCAGCGAGCAGTTTGAGCGCTGAGGCTGACCCGGAATTATCGGCTCGCGTTGCGCGGATCGAGAGCCGCTATGAGGCGTTGAAACTACCGGTGCGGTTTCGTTCCACACCGCTTGATCCGCCGGGCATGGCAGAGGCGCTCACGGCGCGCGGCTATGTATCGAAGGATGAGACGATCATTTTCCTCGCAAAGATTCGGGGCGTCGCTCGCTCTGACGATGCAGTGCGCGTTCTAGGCGCCCCTGACGAGGATTGGATGGCGGTTACCGCCACAGCCGAACATCAGGTGCCAGCGCGGCGCGCGGAGAAGGAACGCGCGGTCAACATGATGATGGTACCGGCGGCCTGGCTGGTGCTGTACGAGGATGGCAAGCCAGTGGCCTGTATTTCAGTGGTGGCTGATGGGCCGCTGGCCGGGTTTTTTGATTTGGCGGTGGTCCCTGAGGCCCGGCGCCAGGGCCTCGGGTCCCGGATCACCCGCGCGGCAGCGCAATGGGCTGCGGCGCAGGGCGCGGAATGGCTATGGGCGCAAGTGGCCTCAGCCAATCGGGCTTCCTGCGCTGCGCAGCAAAGCCTCGGCATGCGGGAAGCCTATCGCTATGTTTATTTTGTCAGGCCGCAGGACAAGGTGGCGGCATTGCACTTCGGGTGATGGTGGGCATCTGGGCTTCAGCTTAATGGTTCTGAAGCCCAGGTCGTAATCTTATGGAATGAGAACCGTGCTGCCTGTGGTCTTGCGCGCTTCAAGCGCAATATGCGCGGAGCCGGCGTCCTTCAGCGCGTAGCTTTGATTGACGCGAATCTTGACCGCGCCCGAGGCAACGACCTCAAACAAATCATTGGCGCGGGCCACCAAATCCTCGCGCTGCGCCGTATAGGTCGCAAGCGTTGGGCGCGTCACATAAAGCGAGCCCTTGGCGGCCAGAATGCCAAGATCCGGAATGGCAACGGGGCCTGAGGCATTCCCGTAGGATATCATGAGGCCATAGGGCGCCAAGCAATCGAGCGAGGTCAGGAAACTGTCCTTGCCAACACTGTCATACACCACGGGCAGCATGGCGCCCTTGGTGATGTCTTTCACGCGGGCGGGGATATCATCGCTGGTGAGCAAGGCATGATCCACGCCGTGATCCTTCACCAGCGCTGCTTTTTCCGGCGTGCTGACCACGCCAATAACAGTGCAGCCAAGATGCTTGGCCCATTGGCTGAGAATAAGGCCAACCCCGCCGGCCGCCGCATGGATAAGGACGGTCTGACCGGCCTTGGCGGCATAGCATTTCTTGATCAGGAAGGCGGCTGTCATGCCTTGCAGCATCATCGCCGCACCTTGTTCGAAGCTGATGGCATCCGGCATTTTCACCAGGCGATCGGCCTTGATGGTGCGTGCTTCGGCATAGGCGCCGATCGGGCCGGTCGCGTAGGCCACGCGATCACCAACCTTCACTTCGGTGACACCTTCGCCAATCGCTTCCACAATGCCGGAAGCCTCCATGCCGATAATCGCCGGCATGCTGGGGGCCTTGTAGAGGCCAGTGCGAAAATAGACGTCGATATAATTTAGGCCAACGGCCTTGTGCCGCACCAGCGCTTCGCCTGGCTTGGGGGCGGGAAGGGGTACTTCTTCCCAAACCATTTTCTCCGGGCCGCCGGGTTCATGGATGCGGATAGCGTGATTCATGGGGGTATCCATCAGGTGTTGAGGGGAAGGAGAAGCGCGCTGCTTTCATGATCCAAAAGGAAGCGCTTTGTAGCCGGTCCATCGCCACCGGAATAGCCGCCCAGAGACCCATCGGCGGCGATCACGCGATGGCAGGGGATGAAAAGCGGAATGGGGTTGGCGCCATTGGCCCCGCCGACCGCGCGTGGGGCAGAGCCGATGGTGCGGGCGATATCAGCGTAGCTGCGGGTTTCGCCAGGGGGGATGGCGCAAAGCGCGGCCCAGACGCGCTTTTGGAAATCAGAGCCTTCGGGTGCGAGTGGGAGATCGAAACTCATGCGCTTGCCGTCGAAATATTCTTGCAATTGATCCCGCGCCTGACAGAGCAGGGGGGTTGCTTCCTGATCTCGACCGCGGCCCCAATCAAGCGCGACAATGGCGCCGCCATCTTCTGAGATGGTGACTTCACCAAGGGGGGTATGGAGAGAGAGTTGCGGCATGACGCGTAAGCGAAGTGGCACCAAGGCCGGGTAGCGTCAAGCGGCGCGGTTTTGACGAATAGCCGGTTAGGCGGCAAGGAAACACATTCAAGCAACGGGGGTGAGCATGAGCGATCTGGAAGCGAAGGGGAAAGCTGCCTCAGACCCCCCGCCTTTTTTTCAGGCGCATGTCTTCGTGTGCTGCAATCGGCGTCCGGAAGGGCATAAGCGCGGGTCCTGCGCGGCGCGCGGGAGTGAGGCGTTGCGAGACTATATGAAGGCGCGCGGTAAGGAATTGGGGCTGGCCGGGGTGCGGGTGAATATGGCCGGCTGCTTGGATCGCTGTGAATTCGGCCCAGCCATGGTGATTTACCCCGAAGGTGTTTGGTATAAAATCGAAACGAAGGCCGATATTGATGAAGTGCTTGAAACGCATCTTCGCCAAAAAGGTCGCGTGACGCGCCTGATGCTGACCGAAGGCGATGTCCCACCCGCAAAGGGATAGGGCTATGGCGAGTGTTTCACGTGAAACGAGGTGATAGGTGAGCGCGGCCGACACGATCTACGCCCTGGCAAGCGGCGCAGCGGCTGGCGCGGTAGCAGTGCTGCGCCTGTCGGGCCCGGGCACAGGTGAGGCGCTGAGGGGCCTGGCTGGCAGCCTGCCGCCCGCCCGCCGCGCCAGTTTGCGCCGGCTGCGCGCCCCGGATGGGGAAATTTTGGATCACGCCCTTATTCTTTGGTTTCCGGGGCCGGCTTCCTATACCGGCGAAGATGCGGCTGAGATGCATTTGCATGGTGGGCGCAGTGTTATTGCCGGGGTGATGGCGGGCTTGACGGCAGCCGGGCTACGCGAGGCAGAGCCCGGCGAATTTACGCGCCGCGCCTTCCTTCACGGGAAGATGGATTTGACCGCTGCCGAGGGCATCGCCGATCTGGTCGCCGCCGAGACTGCGGCGCAGCGGCGCCAGGCATTGCATCAGGCAGATGGCGGCTTGGCCAAGCTTTATGGCGGTTGGGCTGAGCGCTTGGCGCGGCTGCTAGCCCATCAGGAGGCAGCGATTGAATTCGCCGAAGATGGCCTTCCCACCGATCTGGATGCGAAGGCGCGCGCCGGGGCGGGGGAACTGCGCGCGGAAATCGAGGCGCATTTGGCCGATGCGCGGCGCGGCGAATTGCTGCGCGAGGGTTTGGTCTTCGCCATCATCGGCGCGCCGAATGCTGGAAAATCATCCCTTCTCAATGCCTTGGTTGGGCGGGAGGCGGCGATTGTATCAGCGCGGGCGGGGACCACGCGGGATATTGTGGAGGCGCGGCTCGATCTAGCTGGCGTGCCCGTGACGCTTTCCGACACGGCGGGCTTGAGAGAGGCCGGCGATGAGATCGAGGCAGAGGGGATCAAGCGTGCCGAGCGACGCGCGCAGGAAGCACAGCTCGTCATCACGGTGTTCGCTGCCGATCAGCCCCCCGATGCCGAAACCCTCCACTGGGTAGGGTCTGAGGCACTTGTGTTGATCAATAAATGCGATCTGGCGCCAGCGCCTGCCGCGATTGCGGATGTTCCAGCCATGGCGGTCTCCGCGCGGGAGGGTATTGGGCTGGGCACGCTGAGGGACCGCCTTGCTGAAGCGGCACTCCGCCTGACGGGTGCGGGGCAGGGCAATCAACTGACCCGCCCGCGCCATCGCGCAGCACTGACCGAAGCGGCGACGCTGCTGGCCGAGGCTGAGGAAGGCAGTCTTCCTGAACTGACGGCGGAGGCGCTGCGCGCTGCGCTTTTCGCCCTTGGCCGGCTGACGGGTCGCGTGGGTGTCGAGGAAATTCTCGATATCGTCTTCCGGGACTTCTGTATCGGCAAGTAAAGCTGATATAGGCCGCACATGACGGGCGCGGATTTGACCTTTGATGTTGTGGTTGTGGGCGGGGGCCACGCCGGCTGTGAGGCTGCGGCGGCGGCAGCCCGCTGTGGCGCGCGCACGCTTCTGCTGACCCATAAAATTGAAACCATTGGCGAAATGTCCTGCAACCCAGCCATTGGTGGGGTGGGTAAGGGGCATCTGGTCCGCGAAATTGATGCGCTTGACGGCATTATGGCCCGCGCCGCTGATGCAGCGGCCATCCACGTCAAGATGCTCAATTTGTCCAAGGGACCAGCGGTTCGGGGACCGCGCGCGCAGGCGGATCGGCGGCTTTATCGCGAAGCGGTGCAGGCGCTACTGCGCGCCCAGCCTGGCCTCACGATTATGGCCGGCGGCGCAGAGGGTTTGGAACTTGACCAGGCCGGCGGGCTTGCTGCGATCATTACCGCCGATGGTCAGCGTATCCGTTGTGGGGCGGCGATCATCACCACCGGCACCTTCCTGCGTGGTGAGATCCACATCGGCGAAAAGCGCTACCCTGCTGGCCGGGTTGGCGATGCGCCAGCAATCGGCCTGGCTCTGGCCTTTGAGCGCTTGGGATTGCCGCTTGCGCGCCTCAAGACTGGGACACCACCGAGGCTGGATGGGCGGACCATCGATTGGGCAGCGCTGGAAGCCCAGCCCGGGGATGACCCGCCCGAGCCGCTTTCCTGGCTGACGGAGCGCATCACCAATCGCCAAGTGTCGTGCGGGATTACAGCGACAACGCCAGAAACCCACGCCATCATCCGCGCCAATCTACAGTCAAGCGCTGTCTATGGTGGGCGGATTCAGGGCGTTGGCCCACGTTATTGCCCTTCCATCGAAGATAAGGTGGTGCGCTTTGCTGAGCGAGAGCGGCATCAGATTTTCCTTGAACCTGAAGGGCTTGATGACCCAACGGTCTATCCCAACGGGATTTCGACCAGTCTTTCAGAAGCCGTGCAGGAACAGGTCGTTGCCTCGATCCCAGGGCTGGCCAAGGCCCGCATCCTCCGGGCTGGCTATGCCATTGAATATGATCACATAGATCCTCGCGCACTGACTCCGACACTGGAATTGCGGCAAGTGCCGCGGCTGTTTCTTGCCGGGCAGATCAACGGCACCACAGGGTATGAGGAAGCCGGCGCCCAAGGGCTGATGGCTGGGATCAATGCCGCGCGGTGCGCTTCTGGCGCCGATCCTGACGCGGTTCTGACGCGTAGTGAGGCCTATATCGGCGTACTGGTGGATGATTTGACGCTACAGGGTGTGTCTGAACCTTATCGGATGCTGACTGCACGGGCAGAGCATCGGCTTTCCCTTCGGGCAGACAATGCGGGGCTTCGCCTCACCGAACGCGGTATCGCTTGGGGCTGTGTCGGGTCTGAGCGCGCTGCACGCCACCGGGCCTTTGCAACAGCGGTTTCTGCTGCCTTGGCGCGTGCTGCTACGGATGGCGCCTCGCCCGCTGCGCTTTCCGGCTTTGGCATCACGGTCAATCAGGATGGGCGGCGCCGTTCGGTGCTTGAGGTGCTGGCTCTGCCTAGTGTGGCAATGGAAAAGATTGATGCCGCCTTCCCTTGGCTGAGGGATTTGGGCGCGCCAATCCGCACACAGTTGGAAGCTGAAGCCCTCTACGCCCCCTATTTGCGCCGGCAGGAGGCTGAGCGGCGTCTTCTGGAGCGCGAGGAGAAAGCAAACATCGCTGCAACACTAGATTTCGATGCCGTGGATGGGCTTTCCGCCGAAATGCGCCAGCGCTTGAAAGCTGCGCGCCCCAGCACACTTGGCGCGGCCGGGCGTATCCAGGGTGTCACGCCGGCAGCCTTGGCGGCACTTGCGGTGCATTTGCGGCGCGACGCTCAGCGTTTCACGTGAAACACTCGCCAGAAACCGCAGCACGGCTCGCTGCGTATCGCGATCTACTGCTGCGGTGGAATACCCGTATCAACTTGATTTCAGCCGAAACTGCCGCCGAAATAGACCAGCGCCACATCGCCGATTGCGCGCAATTGCAGCCACTTTTGCCGCCAGAGGGGCCAATCGCTGATATTGGCTCGGGCGCCGGCTTACCGGGCTTAGTGCTCGCTATCATGCAGCCGGAGCGTGAAATACATCTTGTGGAATCAGACAAGCGCAAGGCCGCTTTTCTGGTCGAAGCAAGCGCCCAATTGAAGCTGCCCATGGTACGCGTGCATGCTTGCCGAGCGGAAAATGCGAAGCTCCCCCCGCTTTCCGCCATCACAGCCCGCGCGCTTGCCCCCCTGGCAACCCTGCTGCCCTATGCTGACAAGTTTCTGGCCCCTGGCGGCGTCGCAGTATTCCCGAAAGGAAAGACCGCTGAGAAAGAGTTGACGGAAGCCGCCCTAGGCTGGCACTTCACTTGTGAGCGCTTTCCAAGCACTACCAATCCCGAAGCAACCATCTTGCGCCTGAGCAATATCCATCGTGTCCAGCCCTAAGCCCGCCAGGCCGAAAATCATCGCCATCGCCAATCAAAAAGGCGGGGTGGGCAAGACCACGACTGCGATCAACCTCGCCACTGCGCTCGCCACCACGCGCAAAGTTTTGTTGATTGACCTGGACCCGCAGG
>CALRPR020000038.1:0-29273 GCA_943370125.1 Allobosea thiooxidans
CCATCGGCGTATTCCACCTGATCGGGGTTGAGCGGCGCGCCCATGGCGATTTGATTGCCCGGGAAGTAGCGGTTGAAATGCATCCCATCCATCAGGGTCACGCCGGGCGGCGGATCCTCATAGCCAACCAGCAATGCAAAGAGGTAGTCAGCACCGCCAGCCCGCGCCTTGCTCATGACCGAAAGATCGGGCGGCAAGGCGCCGTTATTGGCCGCACGCGCCGCCGCATCATTGGCGAAGGGCTTGCGGAAGCGATCCGCCGGGCGGCCCGCACGTTCGAACATCTGGCCCTCATCATTCGGGCCATCAACAATCTGGAACTGCGAGGCAATCCCCGCGACCTGCGCTTCGGTCAGCCCCAATTCGCGCAGATTGCGATAGGAAACCAGCCGCATCGAATGGCAGGCAGAGCAGACTTCCTTGTAAACCTGGAAGCCGCGCTGCGCGCTGGCGCGATCATAGGTCCCGAAAACCCCATCAAAGGAGAATTTCCGATCCGGTATCTCAATATCCCCGCCCGCCGCATAGGCGGGGGCGGCGGCAAAAAGGCCAATGGCCAGGGCGAGGGCCTTGAAGGAAGTGCGCAACATGATCAGGCCTTCTCCATCGGCTTGGCAGCCGCGCCCATGGGCAACGGCCCCCCACCCAGAACGGCGCGGGATATACTTTCTGGTAGCGGCAAGGGCCGCTCAAACTTCGCGAGCAGCGGCAGGATCACCAGGAAATACGCGAAGTAATAGGCGGTCGCGATGCGGGCGATCAGCACATAGGTGCCTTCCGCCGGCTTGGCGCCAACCCAGAGCAGGACCAGGAAGCAAACGGTCCAGAGCAGGAAGAAGATGCGCGCCAGTGGGCGGAAGCGCATGGACCGCACCGGGGAACGATCCAGCCAAGGCAGCACGAACCAAACCAGGATCGAACCAAACATCAGCAACACGCCGCCAAGCTTATCCGGCACCGCGCGCAGGATCGCGTAATAGGGCAGGAAGTACCATTCCGGCACGATATGCGGCGGCGTCACCAGCGGATTGGCCGGAATGTAGTTATCCGGATGGCCCAGATAATTCGGCGCAAAGAACACCAGCACGGCGAAGACGATGAAATACACCACCAGCCCCACGCTATCCTTTGCCGTGTAATACGGGTGGAAGGGAAGTGTGTCCTGCGGACCCTTGGGTTCGATCCCAAGCGGGTTGTTCGAACCCGTGATGTGCAGCGCGGCGACATGCAGGAAGACCACGCCGAAAATCACGAAGGGCAGCAGATAATGCAGGCTGAAGAAGCGGTTGAGCGTCGGGTTATCCACGCTGAAGCCGCCCCAGAGCAGTTCCACGATGAAATTACCCACAACCGGGAAGGCGCTGAACAGGTTCGTGATGACGGTGGCGCCCCAGAAGGACATCTGACCCCAGGGCAACACATAACCCATGAAGGCGGTCGCCATCATCAACAGGAAGATCACGACCCCCAGCATCCACAGCAATTCACGCGGCGCCTTGTAAGAACCGTAATACATGCCGCGGAAGATGTGGATATAGACCACAATGAAGAACATGCTGGCGCCGTTCATGTGAATATAGCGGATCAGCCAGCCAAAATTCACATCGCGCATGATGCGTTCGACACTGTCGAAGGCAAGGCTCGTATGCGCGGCGTAATGCATAGACAGGAAGATACCCGTCGCGATCATGATCATCAGCGTGACCATGGCCAGCGCGCCGAAATTCCAGAAATAATTGAAATTCTTCGGCGTCGGGAAGGTTCCGTATTCCTTCTGCATCATGGTGAAGACCGGCATGCGCTGATCTATCCAGCGCACCACCGGATTCTTGAATTCGCTATTGTGCAACCCGATTGACATGTTTTTTTATCCTCAACCGATTCTGATCTTGGTGTCGGATGTGAAGGCGTATTGCGGAACGTCAAGGTTTCTCGGCGCAGGACCTTTGCGAATTCTGCCTGACGTGTCGTAATGGCTGCCATGGCAGGGGCAGAACCAGCCGCCGTAATCGCCGCGCGCATCGGTGGCCCTTTGGCCGGTCGGGACGCAACCCAAATGCGTGCAAATGCCGACCAGGATAAGCCACTGATCCTTTTGGACGCGGGATTGGTCGGTCGCCGGATCGGGCAGGGAATTGGTCGGCACTGCGCGGGCTTCCTGGATTTCCTTGGCCGTGCGGTTGCGCACGAACACCGGCTTGCCGCGCCACATCACCGTGATGGCCTGGCCTTCCGCGATCGGGGCCAGTTCCACATCCGTGCTCGCCAGCGCCAGCGTATCCTTGGCGGGCTGCAAGGAAGCGATGAAGGGCCACGCAATGGCACCAACACCGACCGCGGCAAAAGCGCCGGTCACCAGCATCAGGAAGTCGCGTCGGGGCGCCCCATCGGTCGCCGCGTGTCCGTTATCAGTCATCCTCAACATCCCCTTGCGACGGGGAGCCCCCTTGCCGAGGGCCTCACTTCGCCGCACGCTTTAGGCCCGCACCCTAAGGGTGCCATGATTACAACGAAATGGCGGCGCCAAAGCATCGGCCCCGCCAAAACGAGGTTCTTATAATAGGTGGATTTGCAAGGTGTAAATGCGCCCCTGTGTAACATTGGAAGCCTGCCATGGAAAAAACTGCCGCCGGCCCTCAGGGCCACCCCTTTGTGGCCCCCGCCCGCGCCTGGTTCGAGGAATTGCGGGACCGGCTTTGCGCCGCCTTTGAAGCGATTGAGGATGATTTGGCCCAAGGCCCCCATACCGGCCTGCCGCCGGGGCGATTCGCCCGTAACGCCTGGGAAAGGCCGGAAGGGGGCGGGGGTGTCATATCCGTCATGAAGGGGCGGGTTTTTGAAAAGGTGGGGGTGAATGTCTCCACGGTGTTTGGCGAATTCTCCCCCGAATTCCGCAAGCAGATCCCGGGCGCCGAGGAAGACCCGCGCTTTTTGGCGACAGGTGTGTCGCTGGTGGCACATATGCGAAACCCGCGGGTGCCGGCGGCGCATATGAATACGCGCTTCATCGTGACCCGGAATGCCTGGTTCGGCGGCGGGGGGGACCTGACGCCCATGACGCCCGAAGCACCGGAAGCCCAAGCTGATGCGGCGGATTTCCACGCGGCCTTCAAGGGCGCCTGTGACAAGCATGACGAAACCTACTACCCGCGCTTCAAGAAATGGTGCGATGAGTATTTCTTTCTGCCCCATCGCGGGGAACCGCGTGGCCTTGGCGGCATATTCTATGATTGGTTGGGCGATCGCACCCCGGGCAAGGGGATTGATGCGGATTTCACCTTCACCCGCGATGTTGGGCTGGCCTTCCTGCAATCCTATCCCGCCATTATCCGCAAACGCATGCATGAAGCCTGGACCGAGGCGGAGCGGGAACATCAACTGATCCGCCGTGGGCGCTATGTGGAATTCAACCTGCTGCATGACCGCGGCACGATTTTCGGCCTGAAGACTGGGGGGAATGTTGAGGCGATTTTGATGTCCATGCCGCCGGCGGTGAAGTGGCCGTGAGGCGGTTACGCCTTTCGCCGGTGCGGCCAGCACAGCAAAGCCGCGACCGGCAATAGCCAGATGATGCGCGCGCCGTAGCGCGGATGCGGTGCGGAAAGCCCACCGCAGGTCAGCGCATTGCCCAGCACCGCCGCCAGCAGGAATAGCGCGAAAGCGAGTGTTAGCCCCTGCCCGCGCCAGGCTGCCCAGGCCAATGTCGGCAACGCCAGCAATACCACCAGCAGATGGAATGGATTGAGCGGCGTCATCGCATCCTTCAACAAGCCATTTGCTTGCCGCGCCTGATCAAAAGCCGCCAATTCGCGCGCCGAAAAACCCTGTTCGATGCGTGGGCGGACCGCCACCGCGAAATGCGCCCCATCCAAGGTGTCGCCAATGCCAAAGCTGCCGAGTTGCACCAGCATATTACCCGCCATGGCGCGCAGCACTCCCAAGGGATCGGCGCGCAGCGTGTCAGCAACAATCTGCCCGGCTTCCTGTGCCAACATCATGCCACCAAGAAAGCGCGGCTGGCCGGTGGTGTCACGATTTACCGGGCTGTCCGCGCCCCAGAGGAAATCATTAGCCGGCATGGGCAGCCGATCCGAGAAGGCGCAAAGATACCAGCCGGCATCAGGGCAGCGCGCCTTCAGCAGCGCTGTCGCCGGGCCATCTTCCTGCAAGCGGGCCAGCATAAAGCTGGCGCCATAGGGCGAAAGCGCAAAACGCCCATGGCCGATGGCATTGGTGACGAACAGCACGGCCACGGCAATCACCACCGGCAGCACCATCGCCAAAAGCCGCACCGGGTAACGCCAAAGGCGCAGCAGCAGCGCGACCCCGCATAGGCCAAGCGCCAGCGGCAAATGCGCGAGATGCGCGGCAATGCCGAGTGCCACCAGCGCCACCAGATAGCCACGCTCAAGCCGCGTCAACGTTGCTCCGCCAAAACCCAGCAGAAACAAACCCAGCACAACAATCGGCGCGAAAACATCGGGCATCAGCAGCGCGGCGCTGAAGGGGGCGGCGGTGGCCAGCGCGGCAAAGGCGCAAAGCCCGACATGCCAAAGTGGCGTTGCATGGCCGCGCATCACGCGCTGCGTCAGCCACAGCAAATGGGACAGGATCAGGCCCTGCGCGATCACCGGCCCCCAAAGGCTGATGCGCCAATGAAAAGCATGCAGGAATGGCCCGTAGATATAGGGCTTGTCCCACAGCATTAGCGGCCCGAGCGTTTGATGCAGAAATGCGCCGCTATCGCTGAACAGCAGCGGGTAGCCATTGAAAAAGGCTGGCCAGATCAGCAGCAATGCCCCGGCCAGTACTGCCGAGAATGCGCGATTTCTCAAATGTTCTTGACCGACCAACGCGCGGCGGCAGCGTCATCTTCATTCTTCGCGGCCACCCAGCGCGCATCGCCATCAGCGAATTCCTCGCGCTTCCAAAACGGCGCCTTGGTCTTCAACCAATCAATCAGAAAAGCGCAGGATTCAAGTGCCGCAGCGCGATGGGCAGAAGCCGTCAGCACCAGCACAATCGGCTCACCTGGCAGGATGCGGCCCACACGATGGATCACCGTGCAGCCGGTCAGCGGCCAGCGTGCCTCAGCCTCGGCCACGATGCGGCCAAGCGCGCGTTCAGTCATGCCGGGATAATGTTCCAGCACCATGGCCGCCAAGGCGTCATCGCCGCGACAAACACCAAGAAAGCTCGCGACGCCGCCAATATCTGTCCGGCCCGCGGTTAGCGCGGCGCTTTCCGTCGCCATGTCAAACAGCGCTTCCTGCACCAGGATACGCGCCATGGGTCAGCCCCCGGTCACGGGCGGGAAGAAGGCAATCTCATCGCCTGCCGCTACGGGATGATCCGGTGTGGCGAAATCTTGATTGACGGCAACTCGGATTTGCTTGGCATCTGCGAAGGCCGCTGCATGGCCGGGGCTTTGTGTCGCGAGCCAATCACGCAACCCAGCGATGTCGCGAATCTCGGCGGGTGGCGTCACTTCTTCTTCCGCCACGCCGATCTTCTGGCGCAGCCAGGCAAAATATAGAATCCGCATGATGCTTCAGCGTGGCGTGGGTACCGAGGTGATGCGCCCGCCCGGCCCGATAATGGTGGTGGAGCCGCCATCGCGCACCGCAATGCCGCCACCCGCCGTGCCTGGCGGATTGAAGACCTGAATGCGATCATTGCCGCCGGCGACAATCCCGCCCGGCTGCCCCGGTGTTGCGGGAATGACGGTGCCTTCAACCCGCGCCGAGGGCGACGCCGGCATGGCGGAAGGCGTTGCAGCCGCCGGCGAAGGCGCGCGCGGCGGCACGGATGCCATGGGCGGCGGCGTTGAACTGCTGCTACGCAGCGGGGGCGGTGGCGGGGGCAGGCGCAGCGCATCATCCGGCGTCATTTGCGTGGTCGGCGTGGCGGGGGCGCGCATCGCCGCATAGTCCAGCGTTTCTGTGCGCAGCACTTCCGCAGTCGTATCCCCGCTGGTCACGCGGCGGACCGTCAGGCTATCCATCTGGGGCACAGCAGCATTGCCGCTGGTGTTCCAGCTTGGCTGCCAATTCGGCGCGCAGCCTTGCAGCGCCAGCATTCCCCCAAACAGCAGCAGCATAGAATGTCGCATGGCTTTCCCCGCCTCTTCCATATTTAAGATGCGCTGCCCGGGGTTCAGACTCAAGGCTGCCCCGGCGGTTTTACCGGCGCGTCATTGTTGGCGGGGATTTCCCCCTGTGCCAGACTCAGCCCCGCGCGCAGATAATCCCAGCCGGTGATTAGCGTCAGCACCGCAGCGGCCCAGAGCATGCCTTCCCCGATCAGAGAAACCGGCAGGAAGCCAAGCCCGATCACCGGCGCGCCGCTATCCCCCGCCAGCAAGGTGCCCAAAGCGCCCATCTGAAACCCGGTCTTCCACTTCGCGAGCGGCGTGACGGGCAGGCCCACGCGCAATTCGGCCAGGAATTCGCGCAGGCCCGAGACCAGAATCTCGCGCAGCATGATGACAATGGCGGGAAACAGCCCGGCATCGGAAAGCCGGCCATAGCCCGCCAGCAGCATCAGCGCCGCAGCGACCAGCAGCTTATCCGCAATTGGGTCCAGCATGCGGCCAAAGCCGGAAACCGCGCCACGTTCGCGCGCGATCTTGCCATCAAAATAATCCGTGATGGCAGCAAGGGAAAACACCACACATGCCGCCATATCCGCCTGCGGCGTATTGATCGACGCCAGCACCACCAGCAGCGGTATGGCCGCGATGCGCGAAAGCGTCAGCAGATTGGGCAGATCGGTTGGCATTGCTATCCAGTTAACCAGGAATAGAGGCTTTTGGCACGTGGGCCGCGCAAACTTCAACCAAGCGCTGCATTTGGGTGGAAATGATCATGAATCCGCTTGGCCAAGGCAGGGCCAACCCCCGGGCAGGCCTCCAGATCCGCCAGCCCCGCCTGCCGCACCCCGCGGGCTGAGCCGAAATGGTTCAGCAATTTGCGCTTCATGGCCGCCGCCACGCCTGGCACCTCATCCAATTCAGACCGCGTCAGCGCCTTGGATCGCCCGGCGCGATGGGTGGTGATGGCGAAGCGATGCGCCTCATCCCGCAGGCGCTGTAAGTAGAACAGCACCGCATCGCGCAGCGGTAATTGGAAGGGTTCGCGACCCGCCATGTGGAACCATTCCCGCCCAGCATCGCGGTCCGGCCCCTTGGCCACCGCCACCAGGGGCAGGTCATCCAGGCCCAGTTCCTCCATGATCTGCCGCGCGGCGGAAAGCTGGCCGGCGCCGCCATCAATCAGGACCAAATCGGGCCAGTCTTCGCCAGCGCGGGCGGGGTCTTCGCGGAGCGCCCGGCCAAAGCGGCGTTCGAAAACTTCGCGCATCATGGCGAAATCATCATTGGTTGCGGCGGTCTTGATGGAGAATTTTCGGTAGCCCTGCTTCATGAAGCCTGTCGGGCCGGCCACCACCATGACGCCATAGGCATTGGCGCCCTGGATATGGCTATTGTCGTAAATCTCGATCCGTTCCGGCGCACCAGGCAGGCCGAAAACGCTCGCCGTGCCTTCCAGCAGCGCCGCCTGGGCCGTGCCTTCCGCCATGCGCCGTTCCAGGGCTTCCCGCGCATTGGTGGCCGCGTGTTCCAAGGCTTCGTGTTTTTCGCCGCGCTGGGGCCGACGCAATTCCACGCGCCGCCCGGCCTTGATCGCCAAAGCCTCCGCGATCAGCGCCGCTTCGGGGGGGTCATGCGATAGCAGCAGCAAAGGGGGTGGTGGCAAATCTTCATAAAGCTGGCCAAGGAAGGCGCCCATCACCTCCTCAGCGCTTTGGTCCTGCTTGGCATGGCTCAGGAAAAAGGCGCGATTGCCGTTATTGCGCCCGCCGCGGAAGAAGAACACCTGCACGCAGCTTTGGCCTGCCGCCTGATGCAAAGCGATCACATCCGCATCGCCCATGCCTTCCAGATTGACACGATCCTTCCCCTGAATATGCGTTAGCCCCCGGATACGGTCCCTGAGGGCCGCCGCGCGTTCAAACTGCAAATCCGCCGCCGCCGCTTCCATTTCTGTGGCGAGGCGCTTTTGGATGGAGGGCGTTTCGCCAGACAGGAACTGCTTGGCTTCCGCAACCAGCGCCGCGTAATCGGGTTGCGATATCCGGTCCACACAGGGTGCGGCGCAGCGCTTGATTTGAAACAGCAAACACGGACGGGTGCGCGTATCAAACACCGCATCGCGGCAGGACCGCAGCAGGAACACACGCTGCAAGGCAGCGAGGGTCTGGTTCACCGCCCAAACTGACGCAAAAGGCCCCCAATAGGATGCGCCCTTGCGCCTTTCCCCGCGATGCTTGGCGATCTGCGGAAAGGGGTGGTCTTCCGTGATGACCAGCCAGGGATAGGATTTGTCATCCCGAAGGACGATGTTGAAGCGCGGCCGGAAGCGCTTGATGAAATTGGCTTCCAGCAGCAGCGCCTCGGCCTCGGACCCTGTGGTCACGACTTCCAGCGACCGGGTTTCAAACACCATGCGCCGGAGGCGTTCCGGCAGCCGGGCGATCTGGGTATAGGAAGTGACGCGTTTGCGGAGCGACCGCGCCTTGCCGACGTAAAGCGCCTCCCCCTTCTCATTCAGCATGCGATAGACGCCGGGGGCGGTCGGCAGGGTGGGCAGCGCGGCTTCCAGCACCGCCAGGCCCTGGAAGGAAGGGCTATCCGAGGCAGGTGGCGCGGTTTCGGTCATCAAGGGTAGCTTATGGCAAAGGCTTGGCGAATTTGTCCACGAAACCTGTGGATAAACCTGTGGGAAGCCATCAAGACAATCCGGTTAAGACTATGTTACACAAAGATTCTATGGCTCTGCCTAGATTTGCGGCGTTTGGTCTGTAACAATTTAAGTGATTGATTTATCTACATTTACCACCGAGTCGCAAAGCCGCGCTGGCGTCAAGGGGAAAATTTCGGGCCGCGCGCAAAAAGCTTTTGGGCGTGGTTTTCGCGCGGTGGACAATCCGCAGCATGACCGATGTCAAAATCGTGATCTTTCAATGACAACGCCGACTTCGATGCTACCGGGCATCGCGTCCGGCTTGGTCACGCAGACCCGGACGCGGCGGATGCGAGCATCTTCCAGCAGACTGATGGCGATGCGCTCAGCCAGGGTTTCCGCGAGCCAAACATGGGCCGAGGTCGCGATACGCCGCGCGGTTTCGGCCGCGGCCGCGTAATCCACTACGCGGGCCAACCGATCCGGCCCTTCGGCTGAGGGGGCTTCGGGGTCCTCCACCGCCAATTCCAGGTCCAGGATCACGCGCTGCGGGCGGGTTTGCTCATGCGCATGGACGCCGAGCAAGGCCTGCACTTCCAGATGGCGCACAAAAACCAGCCGCAGCCCCGCCGCGGCATCCGGGGCAAAGCTCATTCCAAAGGCTCCTGCCCGAAGGAGGGTGACCATTGCAAATGCTGCCCGCCATCAAGTGCGATCATCTGGCCTGTCATGGATGGCAGCGAGAGGATAGCCATCAGCGCGCGGGCGACTTCCTCGGCGCTGGTCGGGCGCGAAAGCGGCGTTGCTTGCGCCTGCTTGTCGAAATGTTCCTGGGATTGGCGCGGGCTTGGCAAGGCCGGGCCAGGGCCGATGGCATTCACCCGAATGCGCGGTGCCAGCGCCAGTGCCAGGCTTTGCGTCAGCGCCCAAAGCCCCGCCTTGGACACGGTGTAGGAGACGAAATGCGGCGTCAGCGACCAGACCCGCTGATCCAGCATATTCACGACCAGGCCCTGCGCCGCTTCCGGCAGAGTTTTGGCGAAGGACTGCGTCAGCACAAAGGGGGCACGCAGATTGGGTTCAATATGCCGGTCCCAGGATTCGCGCGTCGCGTCCTGCCATTCATCGCGTTCGAAGGTGGAGGCGTTGTTCACCAGCACACCCAGTGTGCCAAGCGCCTTGGTGGCGTGCGGGATGAGTTGAGCGACTTCCGCTTCCTGGCCGAGTTCGGCGCGGAGCGTGATGGCGCGGCGGCCCAGGGCGCGGATATCGGCGGCCGTTGCCTCGGCGGCTTCAGCGCTGGCAGCGTAATGGATGGCGACATCAAAGCCGGCCTCAGCAAGCGCGAGCGCCATGGCACGGCCAAGCCGCTTGCCGGCGCCCGTGACCAGCGCGGCGGGGGGGAGGTTGAAGGGGATCATGAGCAGGCTGATAGCCCGAAGGGCGGCGGCTGGTAAGGCTTGCAACGGCATATTGCCTTGCAGATTTATTGTAGCTACATATATTCCATGCGCATCACCTTCGACCCGTCCAAGCGCGCCAGAACGCTGGCCGAACGAGGGTTGGATTTTGCCGATGCGGCGCTAGTTTTCGCTGGCCTACACGCCACGCTTGAAGATGCGAGGAGAGACTATGGTGAAAGGCGCTTTATCTCTGCCGGGCTTTTGCAGGACCGGTTGGTGGTTTTGGTTTGGACTCCGCGCGGCGCGGCCCGCCGCATCATTTCCATGAGGCACGCCCATGCCGAAGAAGAAACACGCTGGCGCCAATACCTGGGTTGATCCCGATGATGCGCCGCCTCTGACCGACGAATTCTTCGCCAAGGCGGAGGTCAAGGATGGTGCGCGGCTTGTCCGTCGCGGTCGGCCGCAGCTGCCACAGGCCAAGCGCCAGGTGACGCTGCGCCTGGACCCGGACCTGCTGGATCGTCTGCGCGCCAGCGGCCCAGGCTGGCAAACACGCGTGAACAAGGCGCTGCGCGATTGGCTCAAGAAACAAGCGGCTTGATACCCAACGCGCGACAGAAGGCACTTCTCCTGCTAAGCCCGGGCGCACCATGTCTGAAACCTCCATTCCTGCCGCCCGTATCGCCGAAGAAGCCGCCCGCAGGCGGAGCTTTGCCATCATCGCCCATCCTGACGCGGGCAAAACCACCCTCACAGAAAAACTGCTGCTGAAGGGCGGTGCCATTCAGCTTGCCGGCGCGGTGCGCGCCAAGGGCAATGCGCGGCGCACGCGTTCCGACTGGATGAAGATTGAACAGGATCGCGGGATTTCGGTTGCAACCTCCGTCATGACGTTTGAGCGTGATGGCGTGGTCTTCAACCTGCTGGACACGCCAGGCCATGAGGATTTTTCGGAAGATACCTATCGCACCCTGACCGCGGTGGATGCCGCCGTTATGGTGCTGGATGCCGCGAAGGGGATTGAGAGCCAAACGCGCAAGCTGTTTGAAGTTTGCCGCATGCGCGACATTCCCATCATCACCTTCATCAACAAGATGGACCGCGAAGCGCGCGAACCTTTCGAATTGCTGGATGAAATCCAGAATCTGCTGGCGCTGGATGCAACGCCTGCCGCCTGGCCCGTGGGCCGCTCGGCTGACTTCGCCGGAGTTTATGATTTGGCAACTGACCGTTTCCTGCCTGTCGCGGAAGGCGCCGAACCTATCCAGCTTGAATCGCCGGAAGACCCGAAGCTTGCAGCGCTGGTGGGGGATGACAGGGCTTTGGCGCTTTCCGAAGAAGTGCTGCTGGCGCGCGCCGGCTATCCGGAATTCAATACGGATCGGTTTTTGGAAGGATCACTGACGCCGGTCTATTTCGGCTCTGCATTGCGCGATTTCGGCATTGCGCATTTGCTGGATGGGCTGGCGCGCCATGCGCCGCCGCCACGTGCGCGGCCGGCGGATCAGCGCCTGGTGACGCCGGGTGAGGAAAAACTCACGGGCTTTGTCTTCAAGATTCAGGCAAATATGGACCCCAATCACCGTGACCGAGTCGCCTTTGTGCGGCTATGCAGCGGGCGGCTGACCAAGGGCATGCGGCTGCGCCAGACCCGCACCGGCAAGCAGGTGCCCGTAAATGCGCCGCTGTTTTTCTTCGCCAAAGACAGGCAAGTGGCGGAAGAAGCCTGGCCGGGCGATGTGATCGGCATTGCCAATCACGGCACCTTGCGCATCGGTGATACGCTGACGGAAGGTGAAGCGCTGGATTTCCGCGGCGTGCCTTCCTTCGCGCCGGAAATCCTGCGCCATATCCGCCTGGATGATCCCATGCTGGCCAAGAAGCTCCGCACCGCGCTGGATCAATTGGCGGAAGAAGGCGTGGTGCAGTTATTCCGCCCACGCGATGGCTCCCCGCCCGTGGTCGGCGTGGTGGGGCAATTGCAATTGGATGTGCTGCAAAGCCGGCTGCGCGTGGAATATGGCGTACCGGCAGGCTTTGATGCCACGCCCTGGGAACAGGTGCGCTGGATTGCCTCAACCGAAGCGGGCGCACTGGAGCGTTTTGCAGAGGCCAATCGGCGTGATGTCGCGGAAGATCATGATGGCGCGCTGGTGGCGTTTTTCAGCAGCGATTGGCGCCGCCGCCGCGCGGAAGAAGAATGGCCATTGCTGCGCTTCCATGCCGTGCGCGAACAGCATGGGCTGGGAGGGGGGAAGTAGACCTTCCCCCCAATTTAATTACTTCACCGATGAAAAGGAAGTCGGCTGAAGAATTTCATTCGTCACTTTGGTCAGCAGCGGGCCATTCGCTTCGGTTTCCGCGCGTGCCTTGATCCAATCCGGATCGGCCTGGAATTTCATCCATTTTTCTTCGCGTTCCGCCAAGGATTTCCACGCCACCATATAGGTCAGGCTGTGGTTGGAATCGCCAATCAGCGTGGTCCAGAAACCCGCCTGGCGAATGCCATGCTTGTCCCACAGCTTCAGCGTGATGGTGTCAAACCGCTTCATCAGATCGGGCAGGCGCCCGGGCTGGCAGTGATAAATGCGAAGTTCATAGAGCATCGTTTTTCTCCTGAGTTGAAGGTTAATCTAGTTTGGCGCCGGATATTTCCACCAAATCGCGCCAAATGCGATCCTGGCTGCGCACGTAATCGGTGAAGCCTTCCGGTGTGTCATCCGAAATGGCGGTGAAACCAAGCGGGATCAGCTTTTCACCATATTCCTTGTCGCGCGCCGCGCCGATGGTGGCACGGTGCAAAGCCTGCGCAATAGGTGCCGGCGTGCCGGCAGCGGCGGAAATGCAGTACCAGAATTCCATATCCATATCGGAACCGGGGATAAGTTCCGCCATGCCGCGCACATTCTCAAGCCCCGCGACCTGAGGTTGGCGCTTCTGGCTACCAACCGCCAGCGCCCGCAGCCGCCCTTCCCGTACATGCGGCATCAGCGCGGGCATGCCATCAAAAATCATATCCACATTGCCGGCAATTAGATCATTCAAGCCGGGTGCCAAGCCGCGATAGGGCACATGCGAAACCTCGATACCCGCGCTTTGCATCAGCTTGGAAATCGTCAAATGGCTAATGGTGCCGATACCTGATGATGCCGCGCTGATCTGCCCCGGCCGGCGCTTCGCATCTGCTACAAATTCTTCAAATGTGCGCCAGGGCCGATTGGCATTCACGACAAACAGCGTGGAGCCGACCGATACGCGGGAGATATGTGTGAAATCGCGGATACCATCAAAGGGCATGCCCTTGTGGTACAGGTATTTATTCGCCAGCAGGATCGTTGCGCCACCCAGGAATAGCGTATGCCCATCCGGCGCGCTGCGTGCCACGGCTTCACCGGCGATATTCCCGCCGGCGCCAGGGCGGTTATCAATAATCACAGTCTGGCCAAGCAGCGGCCCCATGCGTTCAGCGACAAGGCGCGCGGTGATATCGGCAGCACCTGCGGGCGGGAAGGGCACCACCAGGCGCAAGGGCCGCGTTGAAAAGCCCTGCGCCCGCGCAATGGCCGGCGCGGTAAGGCCGGAGATCAGCGCGGCGCGGCGGGTGATGTTGATCATGCTATCCTCCCTTTTATTTTGTTGGTTCGCGGTGGAGTTCCACCACAATGCCTTCTTGCCCCGGCAGCGCGGGGTAGCGGCGCATCACTTCCGGATCATGGCCAGGCACGATGTGCTTCGGGCTTGGTGCCAGGGCACGGAGCTTATCAAAACCTTCCAGCATTTCGCCGATGTGAAAGGCCGTGGTGAAAGGCCGGCCGGCTTCCATATTCTCATAAAAATGCGTGACATCTGAAGCGAGCACCACGCGCCCGCGCGCCGTATTCACGCGCACGCATTGCAGCCCCATGGAATGCCCGCCACACGCATGCACCGTAATGCCGGGCGCCACTTCCGCATCGCCATTATGGAATACCACGCGTTCGGCGAAATTCATCCGCACCATGCCGACCACGTCCTCAACCTCAAAAGAATGCCGCAGCTTTGGGTATTTCATATAGCGCCCGGTGGCGTAGTGCATTTCCGGTTCCTGCAAATGGAACTTCGCCTTGGCGAATTTATGGAAACTGCCGACATGATCATAATGCAGGTGGGAAATTACCACATCTTCCACCTTGTCGGGATCAACGCCGATCAGTTTCAGGCTTTCAATCGGGCAGCGCAGGTAATTGCGCTTACGCTTGGCGGCGACTTCCGCCGTGAAGCCGGTGTCAATGATCACGGCGCGATCTTCATTCACCGCAGCCCAGACAAAGTAATCCATCGGCATAGGTGCATCATGCGGGTCGCCGCCAATGAAATGCTCGGCGCGCTTGGCATCGCGCATGGCATAGCGCAGCGCATAGACGCGGTATTCGGGTTCGGTCATGCCATTTGCTCCTGTTTTACCGGCACCATCCCAAGCGCTAGGCCTACCATGGAGGCATCGCGCAAGACGGAAAGGAAATCGCCGGGCTGATTGGCATCACCCACCAGGGTGAAGGAAATGCCGCTGGCTTCAACTGCGGGCAGCGCATCATGATTGGGCAGTGCGCCAATCGCGGCGATCACATGGGTCACGCCGGCAAGCTCTCGCCCCGTGCCATCTTCGGTGAAATGCAGCACATCACCCACCAGCCGCGCATCGCGCACCTTGGTATGGAAGCTGGTGCCCACTTCGCGCAGGCGGATCATTAGGTCGGTGCGGTTATTGCGCGCCATGGCGGGGGCGATGGCAGGCAGGGCTTCAAGGATTGAAATGCGACAGCCGCGCTGCGCCAGCACATCCGCCACTTCAAGCCCGACAATGCCACCACCAATCACCGCAACGCGCACGCCGTCCGGCACCAGCGCTGGATTGGCAATCACATCCCAGGCTTGCAGCGGCGTGGCACCAGGTAGCGTCAACGGGCGCGGCTTGGCGCCGGTGGCGAGAACGATATGATCCGGCGCGAAAGCTCTGATGGCATCGGCAGTTGCGTTCACACTATAACGCACCGGCACGCCAAGCGCAGTCACCTGATCCCAACGCCAGGACCAGGCAGGGCGCACTTCTTCCTTATCCGGCGCGGCCACGGCCAGATGAATCTGCCCGCCAGCGCGCGCTGCCTTCTCCCAGATTTCCACATGATGCCCGCGCGCAGCGGCAAGCCGCGCCACTTCCGCGCCCGCCAAGCCGGCGCCCAGGATCAGCACACGTTGCCTATGCGGGGCGGGCGCGAATGGTCCATCAATGAATTCGGGCGCTTCCAATTCCGTGCCCAGCATGGGGTTCACCACGCAGGCGACATCGCGTTCCAGAGTCAGACGCTCAAAACACACATTGCAAGAAATGCAGCCACGAATGGCGACCTTGCTCTCACCAAACGCCTTGCGCGGCCAATGCGCATCCGCCGTCAGCGCGCGGCCCAGCGAGACATAATCCGCGGCACCGGAAGCCAGCACCGCTTCCGCATCTTCCGGCGAGAGAATGCGCCCGGCGATGATTGTCGGAATTGAAACCGCGTCCGTGATCGGCCTGGCATGGGGTTCTAAAGTGCGGCGCGGCATGGAAGGTGGCTGGATGCAAAAGCGTGACAAAGCCGGGCTTTCATTCGTGCCGCCCGAAAGATCCAGCGCCGTAACGCCCGCCGCTTCCAGAAGCTTGGCGAGTTCCACCATTTCCTCAACCGGGTAGCCATCATCGCAATATTCGGTGCAAGAAATCCGTACCCAAAGCGGGAAATCGGGCAGCGCATCACGCAGCCGATGCACAGTTTCCAACAGCAAGCGCGCACGGTTTTCCAATGAACCGCCGTAGCGATCCGTACGCTTATTGATGCGCTGCGTCAGAAACTGATGAAACAAATAACCATTGGCGGCGTGCAATTCCACCGCATCATAACCGGCCTGCCACAGCCGGCGCGCGGCGGCGACGAAATCCTTCTGAATTTCGGTGATCTCCGCTTGTTCCAGCGGTCGCACCTCATCACCCGTATTCGGATTGCGCCAGGGCGAAGGCCCCACGGGTTCCATATTCAACACCATCCGGCGCAGCAGCGCGCCGCGGTGATTAATCTGCCCCACTGTCACGCAATCATGCCGCTTGATGCCTTCCACCAACCGCGCCAGGCCAGGGATGAAGCGGTCATGATAAATCCAGAGCGAATTGTTATGCGCGCGCCCACCCGCACTCACCGCCATCGCTTCCGTCACGATAGCAGCGACACCGCCCTTGGCGCGTTCTTCGTAATAAGCGCGGTCACGTTCAGTTGAGAGCCCATCGCTGGTGCTGAAATTCGTACCCATCGGCGCCATAATGAGCCGGTTTTTCATCCGGAGCGGCCCAATCCGCCCCGGCTGTTGCATCAGCAATGTCATCGGCTGTTACTGCGCCTTATCCGCATCCAATACAGCTTGCACGGCTGCCGGATCGCATTTGATCTCCACGCCCGCGCGTTCCAATTGCAGCTTCATCGGCACGCGGCTGTCCAGATTCTCCCAACCGCGATTCAGCGCCTCATTCATTTCTTCTAGTGCCAAATTGCAGAAGCGCATCGGCACATTCAATTCGCGGCCCATCGTCACCGCCAGCGTCACATCCTTATGCGCCAGCTTCAGCGCAAAGGCGGGCGGATCATATTTGTCCACCAGGAATTGATCCGTGATGCGATCAAAAGTGCGCTTGCGCCCCAGCGCGCCCTGGCGCACGGCTTTCCAGAGATCAAGCGGATCCATCCCCGCCTTCACGCCCATGGAAAACACTTCCGCCATCGCGGTTTGGATCGCATAACCGGCCATGTTGTGGACTAGCTTTGCAACAGTCGCGGTGCCGATCGGGCCGATATAGGCGGCCTGGTCGCCAAAAGCGTCCAGCACCTTTTTGTATTTGTCGAAAACTTCCTTGTTGCCACCGACCCAGATGGCGAGCTTGCCGGTCTCAGCCCCCTTCGGGCCACCGCTGACGGGCGCATCAAAACCATAAGCGCCCTTGGTTGCGAGTGCTTCGGCCATGCGCTTCATCAGCGCCTGGGAATTGGTGGAAAGGTCAAAATAAGCAGCACCCTTTTGCACGCCAGCCAGGATGCCATCGGCGCCGAAAATCACCGGCTCCACTTCCTTCGGCCCGGGCAGAGAGGTGAAAATCACTTCGCATTGTTCTGCCACCGCTTTGGGTGTTTCCGCCCAAGTGGCGCCGGCGGCAAGCCGATTGGCGCCTGCTTCGCGGCGGATGTCATGCACCATCAGTTGATAGCCGGCCTTTTGCAGATTGGCGGCCATGAAGGCACCCATGGTGCCTAGGCCAATGAAACCTACCTTCATCGCTTCAGCCCTTCTTCGCCTGGTCCTGCGCTTCGAACACATCAACGGCGACATGCGCTGCCGTCATGGCGGAAGGCCAGCCGGAATACATGGAAAGATGCGTGATGATTTCGGAAATTTCCTCACGCGAAAGCCCATTGGTCAGGCCGCGGCCGATATGGCTGTTCAACTGATCCTGCCAGCCGAGTGCCACAAGTGCGGCAATCGTCACCATGGAACGGTCACGCTTATTAAGCTGCGGGCGTTCCCAAACATCGCCATAGACATATTGGTGGGTCATCTCCACCAGCTTCGGGAAATCCGGATTGATCCGGTCGCGGCGTGCAGAGGGCGGGGCTGCCATGGGAAGTCTCCTCATTCGGTGTTCAGCACATCACCAGCAGAGGAACATCTGAAACGGCCCAGCGCTTACCGCGCCCAGGGCCTAACCTTCCCCCGCTTGTACTGTGGTGTACCCATCCTGCGACCAGTATCGCCGCGCCGCAAGCCGTCGGTCAGACTTCCGCGACACACCTGGCAGCAAGGTCAAGCGCAGCCGCCACCGTTGCAGCGCGCACCGCCGCGCGATCACCTGGGAAGACATGGCGTTCCACAATCGTCGCCGCGCCTTCGCGTGCACAGCCGATAAATACCAGCCCCACGGGCTTACCTGGCGTGGCGCCACCTGGCCCCGCGATACCCGTGCAGGAAAGCGCCAGCAATACGCCGGCGCGCTCCCGCGCCCCTTCCGCCATTTCGCGCGCCACTTCTGCACTGACGGCACCGTGCTCAGCCAGGCTTTCCTGCCGCACGCCAACCATCTTGTGCTTGGCGTCATTTGCGTAAGTGACGAAGCCCGCCATCACCACGGAAGACGACCCCGCAATCGCGGTCAGCGCCGCGGCAATCAGCCCGCCGGTGCAGGATTCCGCCGTTGCCAGAGTCATCCCCTTGGCATCCATCTGCGCCAGCAAGCTGCGCGCCTGATCAAGTGTTGCTTCTGGTAGCATGGGTCAGATCACTCCCGGCAATAATGGGCGCGCTAGCATCAGCGCCGCCGCCACCAGCGCACCCGCGACAATATCATCCAGCATGACACCAAATGCGCCCTTTTGCTGATCCGACCAGGAAACTGGCCAGGGTTTGAGGATATCAAAAACCCGAAACAGGCCAAATGCGATCAGCACACCCCAGATGCTGGGATCCACACTCAAGCCCGCCAGAGCGATCAGCATGCCGGCTGCCTCATCCACCACAATCCAGCCGGGGTCTTGATTGGGTGTGTCGCGCAGCACTTCGCGCACGGCGTAGAAACCGATCAGCGTCACCAGCAGGGCAAGCAACAAGGCAGCAAGTGGCCCCAGCAAGGCCGCAGGCAACACCACCAAGGACCCCCAAGTGCCAGGCGCTGGCTTCAGCCGGCCAATGCCGCCCATCGTCGCAACCAGCAAGGGCAGCTTCATGTGCCTACTTCGCGCTGGCCAGCCAGCTTGCCATGGGGTGCGGCGCATTGGCAGGCGGGTTCTGACGCGCGCGGTAAATCACCGCGCCTTCGACAATGCGCTGCACATAATTGCGCGTCTCGGTAAAGGGAATCATTTCCATCCAATCGAGCAGATCACGCTCCCCACGCAGCGGATTGCCATAGGTGACAAGCCATTCATCCACGCGCCGCGGCCCGGCATTATAGGCCCCCGCTGCCATCACCAGGGACCCTTCAAAGCGCCCGAGCATTTCATCCAGATAGGCCGCACCCAGCTTGATATTGGCCTGCGGATCGGCGGTGAGCATTTCCACGCGGAAATTCATGCCAAGCCGGCGCGCGACAAGCTGCGCGGTGGAAGGTAATAATTGCATCAACCCGCGCGCATTGGCGCTGCTGACCGCTTCCGTATCAAAATTGCTTTCCTGCCGCGTGACCGAGAAAACAAAGGCAGGTTCTGGCGATGTCACGGGCACGCGGAAGGGCGTTGGCCAGCCTTCCGGCAAAAGCATATCGCCTTCTATAGCCGAACGCCGCGCCACCCATACGGCGTGATCTGGCCGGCCGATGTGATTCGCAAGCCGCGCGGTCAGCAACCTATCCTGCGAATCAGCCGCAACAGCCTGCAAGCGCAGCAGGAATGCGCGGGTACGGCGCGTTTCACCAAGTTCTGCCAGGGTGGTCACAACGCGGGCCAATTCGTGTTGCGCGAATTCTTGTGCGCGCCGCTGATCAATCGGCGGCGTTTGTAGCGCGCGTAAGCGCCGATCCAACGCTTCCTGACTTTCGCCCATCGTCAGCGCCGCAAGCTGGCCATAAAAAGCGGTCGGCAATTGCGCGGCGGCCGCATAGCGTTCCCGTGCGGCGGCCTGCGCACCACGCGCCGCCAGCGCGCGGCCTTCCCAATAAAAGGCGCGTGCACGCGTAATGACCGAACGCGAGCCAAGTGCAATGGCGACAAAATGCCGCTGCGCCAGAATGGGGTCATTCAAGAAACGCAATGCGATGAAACCCGCCAGGAATTCTGCCTCGATCCGGCCTTCACTACCCATGGGCTGGCCGTGAAAAGCCGCGATGCGGTGCGCATCCTTTGGGTTGTTCAACCGCAAAAGTTTGCGCGCCAGGATTTGCCGTTCCGCCCAAACAGCGCGCGCAATTTCGGGGTCTATATTCGCCTGGAAGGGCTCCGCAACAATCCAGCTTGCGACCGCATCGGCATCCTGATCACGCCGACGTAACAGCCGCGCCCTTTCATATGCCCAGCCAAGATCGAGCGGGCGGAGGGCGATTTGCGTCACCTCAGGCTCTCCGGCCAAAGTCATTCGCATTTGGCCTGATCCGCGCGGCACGCCAGTCATGCGTTCAAGGGCGCGCTGCGCGCCTTGCATATCGCGTGCAAAAAACAGCCGGTCGAAACGCTTCTGGTGATCCTCTCCGGTCAATAATCGGCCGAATTGAGCCATGATGGTCGCCTCGGCCGCGGCATCGCCAGGCGCTTCCACCCAAGCGCGGCGGAGTGTCTGTTGAGCGCCTGCCTCCCCTTCCAAACTCCCGCCAGTTTCATTGGAAGGACGTGCCGCAGCACCCGGTGTATTGTCCGGGCCGCGCCGCATCATATCCAAGAAACTGCCGGGTTGCGCCTGGGTTCGCGTGCCGCGCGCCAAAGCCTCAGCATGGCGCAGCGCTGCAGAAAGGCTGCGCGGCGGGAAGGTGCTGAATTGTGCGAGCACCAACGCATCATCTGCGGGTCCGCCAAAAGCGGCCTCTGCCCGGCGCGCGATGGTATCCACCAAAGGCCAATCGGGATTATCACGCAAAAAGCCGACAAGTTCAGCCGCCGTGGCGGGCGCGGTGCGATGCGTAAGGCGCATCCAAAGCACGATCTTCCCGACCAAAGGCTCAGCGGCAGCGGCATAGGTATCCGCTTCTGCCCAACGCGCGCCATTGGCGGCGGTGATGGCTGCCTTGCCGGCAGTGATGCGCGCGGCCTGGGTTGGTGCGTTCTGCGCAGTGGCTGCAACGGGAAGCAGCAAAGGAAGGCTTAGAAGTAACCGGCGCGGAACCTTCATGGCACCACTATCCCCTCAGAATTACCCGCGCGCCATGGCGCGATTCTGAGGGCAGGCAAAGCGCCGCGATGCCAGGCGCGACATCGGCGGGTTGTGGGATGGTGGAGGGGTCTTCGCCCGGCATGGCAGCGGCGCGCATTTTGGTGGCGACAATGTCAGGATCAACAAGGTTGACGCGCAAGGGTGTTGCCTCCACCTCCTGCGCCCATGTCATCACCAGATGTTCCATGCCCGCCTTGGAAGCGCCATACATGCCCCAATAGGCGTGTGGGCGCAGCACCCGCCCGCTGGTGACAAACACCGCCCGCCCCGCATCGGAAGCGCGCAAGGGCGGATCGCAACTGCGGATCAAGCGCCAGCTTGCGGTCAGGTTCACCGCCATCACTTCCGCCCAATCGCGCGGTTCAATATGCGCAACCGGCGTCAGCTTGTTCAAAGCGCCCGCATTATGCACCAGGATATCCAGCCGACCGAAGCGTTCCACAATGGAAGGCCCGATCATATCAATATCCTTTTCGGCCTTTTGCAGATCAAAGGGCAGCAAGGTTGCGGGCTTACCGCCGGCGTTGCGGATCGCGTCATCCACTTCTTCAAGCCCGCCCTGGGTGCGCGCCACCAGCACGCATTGCGCGCCTAGCCTGGCCAATTCCAAGGCGAGTGCCGCGCCAATGCCGCGTGACGCACCGGTAATCAGCGCAACGCGGTCCTGCAATGCGGCCATGGTCATTGCCCCGCTGGTTGCAGCAGGGAAAGCTGCCGGTCTGAATTATCCGTCCAATCTGTCAGCGGAATGGCGTAATCGCCAGTGAAGCAGGCATCACAGAAATGCGGCTTGTTGGGATCACGCGCCGGCTGCCCAAGCGCGCGATACAGCCCATCAAGCGAAATGAAAGCCAGGCTATCCACGCCGATGATGCGCGCCATTTCGGCGATATCATGCTTGGCCGCCATCAGGTGTGCGCGTTCAGGCGTATCAATGCCGTAATAGCAAGAATGCGTGGTGGGCGGGGAGGAGACGCGCATATGCACTTCTGTTGCGCCCGCCTGGCGCACCATTTCAACAATCTTGCGGCTGGTGGTGCCGCGCACGATGGAATCATCCACCAGCACCACGCGCTTGCCCTGCAACATGGCGCGATTGGCACTGTGCTTCAGCTTCACGCCCAGATTGCGGATCTGATCTGTCGGTTCGATGAAGGTACGCCCGACATAATGATTACGGATGATGCCAAGCTCAAACGGGATGCCGGCTTCCACCGCATAGCCCATGGCCGCCGGCACGCCGGAATCCGGCACGGGCACAATCAAATCCGCTGCTACACCGCTTTCGCGCGCCAATTCGGCACCGATATTCTTGCGTGTTTCATAAACCGGCGTGCCTTCCATAACGCTGTCAGGCCGCGCAAAATAGATATATTCAAAAATGCAGAAGCGGCTTTCGGTGCGGCTGAAGGGCTTGATGCTGCGCAGGCCGTTATCATCAATCACCACCAATTCGCCTGCTTCGATGTCGCGCACGAACTCTGCACCCACGATATCCAGCGCGCAGGTTTCTGATGCCAGCACCAGCCCGCCATTGGGCAGCCGCCCCAATACCAAAGGCCGCACGCCAAGAGGATCACGCGCCCCAATCAGCGCGCCATTATGCAAAGCAACCAGCGAATAGGCGCCTTGCACCTGCTTCAGCGCATCAATCAGCCGGTCAATCACGGTGGAATACAGGCTGATCGCGATCAGATGGATAAAAACTTCCGAATCCGTGGTGCTTTGGAACAGACAACCCCGCCGCACTAAGGCGCGCTTCAGCGCATAGGCATTGGTCAGATTGCCATTATGCGCCACTGCAAAGCCGCCAAATTCAAAATCTGCGTAAAGCGGCTGCACATTGCGCAGCGCGGTTTCACCCGTTGTCGCATAGCGATTATGCCCCACCGCATGCGGCCCGCGCAGCGATGCAATAACCTTGGCTTCGCCGAAATTATCGCCGACCAAGCCAAGCCCCTTATGGGCGTGAAACAACCCAGCCTCATCCAATGTCACGATGCCCGCGGCTTCTTGGCCGCGATGCTGCAACGCATGCAGCCCGAGTGCGGTCAGTGCCGCGGCATCGCCAGCATTCCACACGCCGAAGACGCCGCATTCCTCATGCGGCTTGTCATCCTCGAATTCTGCGACACGCGGCATGGGCAACCTCAATTCCGGCTGCGCGCGGGGGGGCGCAGCAATTCTTCAACAGTGGGCGAGCGCGGCAAGGGTGGTTCATTCAGGCGCGGGCGATATTCAGCCGGCATGGCTTCAACCAGCATATGGGCACCCTGCGATAGAAGCGGAAGGGACCGCGCTTCCAGCACCGGTTCCGGCCAGCGATCCCCCGGCAGCAACAAGCCTGCGACGATATAGGCCACCACGAGCAAAAAGGCGCCACGCGCCGCGCCGAAAACCAGCCCCAGCACGCGGTCAATGCCACCCAGCGCCGAATCCTGCACGCGATCTGCAACTGCATTGATCATCAACTTGAAGACGATAAGCGCGACAAGAAAAACCACGCCCGCGCCAATGGCTTCCGCGAGCCAAGGCGGCGTGAAATAGGGGTCAAGGAAGGGCTGAACCTGTTTGCGCGCCAGCAGGGCCACCACCGCCGCACCAGCCCAGCCCGCCACGCCCAGCGCTTCGCGCACCAGGCCATGGAAAAAGGCAAGAACAGCCGACAGGGCGATCACCCCCAGCAGAATGATATCAACCCAATTCATCGGTCGTCCCTATACCCTTCGTAGACAGGCGCGTCACGTCTTGGCCTTTGTGGGCAGAGTCTTTTCCGCAAAGCGGGCCACCAGATCGGCCAAATGGCCGATTTCCGAAAGCCCCATGCCTTCCGGGGCCGCCGCTGTGCGGCCACCACGCGCCACCCGGCGCGGCAGGCTGGCACCAGAAAATCCCAGCTTGGCCGCTTCCCGGAGGCGCAATTCCGCCTGGGATACCTGCCGCACCTCACCCGAAAGCCCGACCTCGCCGAAATAAACCGCGCCTGAATCCGTGGGCCGATCCGTCGCCGCCGAAATCAACGCCGCCGCCACCGCCAAATCCGCCGCCGGTTCGCTGATGCGCAAACCCCCGGCGATGTTCAGATAAACATCATTCTGGCCGAGACTCATGCCGCAACGCGCTTCCAGAACAGCGAGCAGCATGGAAAGCCGCCCGGAATCCCAGCCCACCACCTGCCTGCGTGGTGAGCCGCCCGAAGAAGGCGACAGCAGCGCCTGGATTTCGACCAGCACCGGGCGCGTGCCTTCAATGCCGGCAAAGACCGCGGAGCCCGAGACATTGCCGCGCCGTTCCGCCAAAAACAACGCGGATGGATTGGCCACTTCCACCAGGCCGCGATCGGTCATCTCGAACACGCCGATTTCATCCGTCGCGCCAAAGCGGTTCTTCACAGCGCGCAGGATGCGGAATTGATGCCCGCGATCGCCTTCAAAATAGAGCGTCGCATCCACCATATGTTCCAGCACGCGCGGCCCGGCGAGTGTGCCTTCCTTGGTGACATGCCCCACCAGCACCAGGGCAAAGCCGCGTGCCTTGGCCAGCCGGATCAATTCCGCCGCGCACGCGCGCACCTGCGCCACTGTGCCAGGCGCTGAATCCAGCGCATCCAGCCAAACAGTCTGGATCGAATCCATCACCACCAGCGCGGCATCTGTTTCCTGCTCCAAACTCGCGCCGATATCGCGCAGCGCCGAAGCGGCGGCCAATTCCATGGGGCTATCGGAAAGCCCAAGGCGCGCAGCGCGCAGCCTGACCTGCTCCACCGCTTCTTCGCCAGAGATATAAAGAACCCGCCGCCCGGCTGAGGCGAGCCTGGCCGCCGCTTGCAGCAGGATGGTGGATTTGCCGATGCCGGGGTCGCCCCCCACCAGCACGGCAGAGGCCGGCACAAAACCACCGCCCAAAACCCGGTCCAGTTCCGCAATGCCGGTCACGATGCGTGGCGGGGGGGCGGATTCGCCCTTCAGGCCGACAAATTCAACGCGGCGCCCGCCGGCGGTTTTGGCGGCGGGGCCGGGGCCGCGCGGGGCGGTGGTTTCCTCGATCAGTGTATTCCAGTCGCCACAGGCATCGCAGCGCCCCTGCCATTTGGGGCTGACCGCCCCACAGGCTTGGCAAACGAAACGGCTGCGATCCTTGGCCATTCAGGCGCGCACGCGGATCAAATGATCTTCGTGCGGATGTCGCCCACACCTTCAACAAAACCTTCCAGCACATCGCCGCGCACCACGGCGGCGACCCCTTCGGGCGTACCAGTCATGATCAGGTCTCCGGGCGCCAATTCCACCAGTTCCGACAGATTGGCGATAACTTCGGGGACGGACCAGATCAGCTTGGACAAGTCAGAGGTCTGCGTGACCTTGCCATTCACCTTGAGTTCGATCTTGCCCTTGGCCGGGTTTACGCCGGCGGCGGGCACCAGCAGGCCCATGGGGGCGGATTTGTCGAAGCCCTTGCCCATATCCCAGGGGCGACCGGTCTTTTTCGCCTCATTCTGGATATCGCGGCGCGTCATGTCCAAGCCGGCGCAATAGCCCCAGACATGAGAAAGCGCGTCGGCCACCGCGATATTGCGCCCGCCGCGGCCAATGGCGACGACCAGCTCCATTTCATGATGCAGCGATTTGGTGACGGACGGGTAAGGCATATCCGCGCCATTGATCACCACGGAATCCGCCGGTTTGGCGAAGTAGAAGGGCGGTTCGCGGGTTGGGTCGCTGCCCATTTCAATCGCGTGCTCGGCGTAATTCCGCCCCACGCAGAAAATCCGGCGCACCGGGAAAAGCGCGTCACTACCCTTGATCGGCAGCGCGGCAACGGGCGGGGGCGGGAAGACATAGGAAACCATCCGAGCGACTCCTTCGGCTATTCCATGCCGCTATACCCCCAGCCGAGGGCTGCCGGAAGGCGGGGCGGGTGCTTTGTGTGTCATATGAGCGTGACGGCGCATCTGTCTGAGGCAGCAAGATTCCGCCCAAACAAAAACGCCCGGTCAGGGGGGTGACCGGGCGCTACTTTGTATTTTCCGATCGGAAAGGTCGGGCGAGCCGGCAGGGGATGCCGGGATCGCGACCGCCGGCAAAGCCATGGCCGACAAGGATTTTCTAGAACATTTGGACGAAAAAGCAAAGCCCCAAAAGCGACATGGCTGCGTGAAGAAACAGCGTCACTCCGCCGCTGCGGAGAGCCTTGCCCCGGCATGGGCGGCAGCGGCGCGGCCAAAGGCTTCGAAGATCGCGCGGCTATCGGCGTCACGCTCCCAGTCATATTCGGGGTGCCATTGCACACCCAGCGCGAAGCCGCGCGCGCCTTCCACGCGCACCGCTTCTACCGTACCATCCGGTGCCCAGCCTTCCGCGACCAGGCGCGGCGCCAGGCGCTGCACCGCCTGGTTATGCAGTGAATTTACCGGCAGCCCGCCCGCGTTGCGTGATGCGGCAGTAAGGGTCGCGGCCAAAGCCCCGGCGCCATCAATCCGCACCAGATGCGCCTTGCCGGTGCGCACCAGAGGGATTTTCTGATCCGATGGCGTGGAATGATCCATACGCCCGGGCAGATCCTGCACACGCTGATCCAGGCTGCCGCCGAGCGCCACATTCAATTCCTGCATGCCGCGACAAATCGCGAGCAAAGGCACCCCCGCCGCAATGGCAGCGCGGATCAAGGGCAGGGTGGTGGCATCGCGGTCCTGATCTTCCGGCGTGCCCTCGGCATGGGGCGGGCCATCATAATGGCCAGGCCAGACATTGGACCGGCTGCCGGTCAGGATCAGGCCATTGATATGGGCAAGGTAATCCTCTGCCGCGTCCTGACCGGCTGCAGGCAGCAGCACCGGGGTGCCGCCCACCGGGCCGCGCACCACGCGCACATAGCTGTCAGACGCCGCGTGATTGGGCGTTCCGAAGATGCCGAAGGGCTTTATGCAGCAGGAAATGCCGATCAGGGGTCGCATGGGATGTTACATTTCCGCGACACCATGGCGGGATCAAGGCGATTCGGTTGATTTGCGAAGATTTTTTTCGGCATGGAGGCTTCAGGGCACAAAACCATCAACCAGCACTACCTGGCTTTCCGTTGTTTCAATCCGCAGTTTCAACAGCGGCGCATATTCCGGGCTGAAATAGAAGGTCCGAGCGGCTTCCAGGGTAGGGAATTCCAGCACCACCATGCGGCTGAAGCCCTCGGCATTCTCAAGCCGTTCCATCGCCCCGCCACGCACCGCGTAGCGCCCGCCATATTGCGCGATCACGGCCGGCACGCCGGCGCGGTAGCGATCAAACCCTTCCGGGTCAGTGACTTTGACATTTGCGATCAAATAGCCGGGCATGGGGTTCTCCTTCAGGTCAGCGGTGGCGCTAGCCAGCGTTGGAAGCCGGGCCTTTCGCCAAGTTTGGCATACCAGCGCGCCAGGGTGGGGAATTCCGGCATGCCAGGCAGGCGTACTTCGGGGCCAAACCAGCGGCGCGCGTAGCAGCCCAAAACGATATCGGCGATGGTCATCGTAGGCCCATCCAGATACGGCCCGCCATGGCGCGCGATCCAGGCATCCAGTATCGCCCAGCATTCGCCGGCGGCCTGCGCTGCCGCTTCAATCTGCGCCATGTCGCGTTTTTCCGGCGGCGTGCGCACCAGGCCCCAAAACAGATTGCGTTCCGCCGGGCCAAGGGTCGTAAGCTGCCAATCCATCCAGCGGTCAGCCGAAGCGCGTGCTGCCGGGTCCGCCGGGTAAAGCGGGCTTTGGTATTTCATCGCCAGATAGCGCAGCACGCTATTCGATTCCCACAGCACGAAATCGCCATCTTCCAGCGTCGGCACGCGACCATTCGGGTTCATGGCGCGGTAATCCGCATCATTCACCCGGCCATGTTCCATGCCGGCATCCACGCGATCATATGGTTGCCCGAGTTCATCGAGCATCCACAGCACCTTCTTCACATTGATCGAATTGGTGCGGCCCCAAAGCTTTAGCATCTCAGCGCCTTTTCGCTTCAATCGCGTCCCAGATGGCGCGTTCCAGATACACGCCATCAAAGCGCGCCAATTCCTGCAAGCCGGTCGGGCTGGTGACGTTGATTTCGGTGAGGTAACCGCCAATCACGTCAATGCCGACAAAAATCATCCCGCGCGCCTTTAATTCCGGGCCGATGCGCGCGCAGATTTCGCGCTCTCGTTCGGTCAGCTTGGTCGGTTCAGGCCGACCGCCGACATGCATATTGGACCGCGCTTCGCCCGCCGCCGGCACGCGGTTGATGCCACCCATGGCGACGCCATCCACCAGGATGATGCGCTTATCGCCTTCCCGCACGGCGGGCAGGTATTGCTGGATCATCAGCGGTTCGCGTGAGCGTTCCGTGAAAAGCTCCACCAGCGCATTCATGTTCGGATCATCGGGGCGCAGATGGAACACGCCCGCGCCGCCATTGCCGAAAAGCGGCTTGATGATGATATCGCCATGTTCCGCCCGGAAGGCGGCAATGCGGCGGCGGTCAGCGGTCACCATCGTAACCGGCATCAAATCCGGGAAATGCGTGACGAACAGCTTTTCCGGCGCGTTGCGCACCTGGGCGGGATCATTCACCACCAGCGTCTTAGGGTGGATATGTTCCAGGATATGGGTGGCCGTGATGTAGCCCATGTCAAAGGGCGGGTCCTGGCGCATCAGCACCACATCGGCATCGCGGCCAAGGTCCAGCTCCTCCTCCGCGCCGAAGCTGTAGTGGTTGCCATATTCGCGCCGGAGGGTGATGGGCCGCGCCCAGGCGGTCACGCGCCCGCCGCGCAGCGCCAGATCCCGGACATGGTAATGCCAGAGCTTATGGCCCCGCGCCTGGGCTTCCAGCATCAGGGCGAAGGTGGAATCGCCATCAATATTAATGGTTTCGATCGGGTCCATCTGGACCGCAACGCGCAGCGAAGTCGTCATGCCATCTATCCTGGTTCTGGCCCGTTAGGGGGTTTGAAGCCGAGTTTTGACCGCCGCGCCAGCCCGGGGCGGCCTGGGGCGCCACGAAACAGGTTGCAATGGTCTCAAATCCTTGCCTAACCTAACCCAAGCGTTAACCGGGCCCCGGTCCGGGAGGCAGCAAACAATGAATAAACAAGGAGGAACCGAATTATGACGGAAATCAAAAGGCGTACCCTGTTGCGCTCCGGCGCTGGGGTAGCGGCGGCGGGCATTCTTTCCGCCCCCATGGTCCATGCCCAAGGCACCGGC
>CALRPR020000039.1:0-29214 GCA_943370125.1 Allobosea thiooxidans
CAGCAACAGAATGCCCCAAGGCACCCCACATCGCCGGCCCCCTCAACTCCACCAATCATCGGCAGGGCAAAAACACTAGCCAGTAATCACCAACCAGTCAAGCCCAAAAAACGACAACCAACACAGTGAACGGGCTTCTAGTACCACCACAGAAGCACGTCAAGCGGGGCCTAAAACGCCGTCAATCAGAGACAAAAATCCACAACATACTGTTATATCATGATTTTTTTATAAGCGTCGGTCAGCACCCTTAATTTCACCATTCAGGCTCCAACCCCAACCCAGGCCCTTTTGGCACAAAAATTTCACCATTGATCGGCAGAAGATGCTGCCCAAAAGGCGGCTTCTGCAGGTCCGCAAAATAAATTTCCAAAGGCTCGGCCACCTCCATCGCCGCGAGGAAATGCAGGCTCGCCAGCAGCCCAGGTCCAAAATACGGGCAATGGGGCACCACCCGCAGGCCGGCACCTTGCGCCAGCTCCGCCACCTCAAGCATCGCGGTAAGCCCGCCGACCTTGGTCACGCTGGGTTGAAGGATCCCGGCCGCGCCGGCTTCAATCATTCGGCAGAAATCCTCAGGGTTCGATGCATTCTCCCCCGCCGCCATGGCACAGGGCGATGCCGCGCGTACCCGCGCCATGGTTGCGTGATCCTCAGGCGGCCAGGTCGGTTCCTCAACCCAGGCAACGCCCAGATTCTTCACTGCCTCGCAGAAATCCAACGCGTCACTCTCACTATCCCAAGCGCAGTTGATATCGAGCATGAGGGGGATGTCGGCGGGCGTTGCGCCACGCGCAGCACGGATACAGCCCAGATCAATTTCATGCAGTTTGATATCACGATACCCGCGCCGCACAGCCTCAGCCGCATTGCGCGCGACATCTTCTGCATTGCCGTAGCGCAACAGGCTGGCATAGGCGCGAACCTTATCCCGCCCAGCATTACCAAGCAGTGCATGCAAGGGCTTTCCTGAGATTTTTCCAGCAATATCCCAAAGTGCAATATCAATTGCGGAAATGCCGAAGGTCACGGGGCCGTTACGGCCAAAATTATGAAAGCGCTTTTGCAGCATACGATTAAGCGCACCGATATCCCGCACATCCTGACCAATACAGGCCGGCGCAATCAGCCGATCAATTGCATCACGCGTTGTATCCACCAGAGTGAATCCAAAACCCTCTCCCCAGCCATGAATGCCTTGATCAGTTTCGACCCTCACCAGCAGCGTATCCATGGTCTTGAGCGCCAGATTGCCGCCTGTTGCGCGGCTTGAACCGCCCGCTCCATCAAGTCCAACCCCGTAGGTGAAGGCACTCCGATGAATCTTGGTTTCAATCCGCGTGATCTTCATGCTGAGATCCTTTCGTCATAGCTTGCAGTTCTGCGTCATCTTCGCGATCATGGCACTTGAAGTGAAAGAACAAAAGATCGGAACAGGAGGAACGCCCATCATGATGCGATCATTCATCGCTGCACTCTTTGCCATGTTGTTCGCCACGCCGCTTGCGGCGCAGGAGAACTTCCCCAATCGTCCCATACGAATCATCGTGCCCTTTGCCGCCGGCGGCCCCAGCGACATTGTGGCGCGTCTCCTCGCACCGAAAATGATGACAGTGCTTGGCCAACCGGTAATCGTTGATAATCGTCCCGGCGCGGGCGGTGTCACGGGCGTTGACGTTGCCGCGAAAGCCGCGCCCGATGGCTATACCATCGCACTTGGCAGTGCTGGTGGCCTTGCGATTTCGCCACAGCTCGATCGTGGTACGCCTTACGATCCTCTGCATGACCTTGCGCCATTGACGCTGGGTGTTCTGGTGCCTGAACCCATTGTCGTACCCTCAGCGACACCCTTTCGTTCCTTGCAGGAGCTCATCGCGGCAGCGCGCGCACAACCCGGCAAGATCAACCAGGGCTCGACCGGTTCGGGAAGTCTGCCGCATTTGGCTGGCGAATTGTTGAAAAACGCAACAGGGATCGAGATGACGCATGTGCCCTATCGCGGCGGTGCACCACTCACGACCGCCCTGATCCAAAATGAGGTTCAGGTTGGGCTGGCTGATCTACCGATCCTGCTGCCGCAAATTCGCGCGGGTACGATTCGCGCGCTGGCCGTTGGCTCTGCACAGCGCCTGCCATGGTTGCCTGATGTGCCCACCATGATTGAGCTTGGATATCCCAGCGTGGATACGAATAATTGGCATGGATTTGTGGCACCTGCGCGCGTGCCTGAGCCTATTCTGGAACGGCTGCATGGCGCCCTGGCGGGCGCCATAAAGGACCCCGAGATATCGCGGCAACTATTTGATCAAGGCGCCGTTCCGGGCGGCAATAGCCGCGCAGAATTCGGTGACTTCATCAAAGCCGAAATGGCTAAATGGGGCGAGGTCATTCGGCGCGGTAATGTCCGCGCCGATTGAAAAATCGTCGGTTGAATCTCAGCTGGCAGCAGCGAGGATGCGCAACGTCGCCTCCTCCCGCCCCAGCGCCCAGAGCACGGCATCAATGGGTGGGCTGGTGGTGCTGCCGCTCAGCGCCGCGCGCAAAGGCTGCGCGACCTGGCCGAGCTTGATGCCCTTCACCTCGCAGTAATCGCGCAGCCACTGATCCAGATCGCTCCGTTCCCAGGGCGCGGTCTGCAAAAAAGCCGCCAGATCAGCAAGGCGCGCTTTTGCTTCTGGCGTCAGCAATGCCTCTGCCTTGGCTTCCATAACGGGCGGGCCATCCTGCACCGCAAAAACCGCTGCCCCCGTCAGTTCTTCCAGCGTCTTCGCCCTTTCCTTCAAGGCAGGCATCAGCATCCGCACGCGCTTGGCACCATCAGGCCCAAACAGCACGGTGCGCTTGGCAAGCCGTTCCAGGACGTCGCGCGTCAGCAGATCATCATCGGCCAGGCGCAGATATTGCCCGTTCAAATGCGTGAGCTTCGCGTAATCCATCCGCGCCGCTGCCCGCCCAACATCTTTGATATCAAACAGCGTTACCGCCCGATCGCGTGGGATAAATTCCTCATCCCCATGCCCCCAGCCAAGCCGCAACAAGTAATTGCCAACAGCATCGGGCAAAAAACCTTGCTCACGGAAATCCAGCACGGAAACCGCACCGTGACGCTTCGAAAGCTTGGCACCATCCGCGCCATGGATCAAAGGCATATGGGCGAAATGCGGCCGGTGCCAGCCCATCGCATCATAGACCATGCATTGGCGGAAAGTATTGGTCAGGTGATCATCGCCGCGGATCACATGGGTGATGCGCATATCGTGATCATCCACCACCACGGCATGCAGATAGGTGGGCGTGCCATCGCTGCGCAGGATGATCATGTCATCCAATTCGCTATTGGCGACGCGCACTTCGCCCTGCACCAAATCCTGCACAATGGTCTCGCCTTCAAGCGGCGCTTTGATTCGGATGGCGAAGGGCTTGCCCGCCTGTTCAGGCCCGGGCTCCCGGTCCCGCCAGCGGCGGTCATAACGCGGCGGGCGGCCTTCGGCGGCGGCGCGTTCGCGCATTTCGCCCAGTTCTTCCGGCGTCGCCCAGCAGCGATATGCCTTGCCCATGGCCAGCAGCGCCTCCGCGATTTCGCGATGCCGTGCCTCCCGCTGGGCCTGAAACACCGGCGGTTCATCGGGCGAGAGTCCAAGCCACGCCAGGCTATCCAGAATCTGATCCACCGCTCCCTGGGTGGAGCGTTCACGGTCCGTATCCTCGATACGCAGCAGATATTCCCCGCCATGATGGCGCGCAAACAGCCAGTTGAACAAAGCGGTGCGAGCCCCGCCGATATGCAGATAACCGGTGGGGGAAGGGGCGAAGCGCGTGCGGACTGTCATGGTGTGCTGATCATTCTCCTGATGCCTTGCCTTTAAACCACAAGCAGCGCCGGGGAAATCTGAGCTTTGGCCGGGCGGCTGATCAATTTCCCTTTTGGTTGTTTATGCAACACCATATAAACCTATGGGTGTGTTTCTGCCATCCTCCTCCGCGTCCTTGGTACGGCCATGACGGCAATCGCGGTCAGGTGGCGCGCGGTCCTGACACGGGCACAAGAAGCCTTTGCGGCGGAGCGTCAGCACCAAGCGCTCTGGTTGCCGGTCGCCATGGGCGCGGGCATCCTGCTTTACTTCAGCCTGCGCACGGAACCTGAGGCGCGCCTGATCTGGCTGCCCCCTCCGCTGATCATTGCCGCCCTTATCCTTGCGCGGCGCTTAGCCTTTTGCGGTTGGCTTTGCGCAATGATGGCGGCGTGCAGCTTCGGTTTCGCGGTGGTGCTTTGGCACGCGCAAAGGGCATCCCCCCCAATTACGCCGCCGTCGCGGGCAATGGTGATTGAAGGTATTGTCCAAAATGTCGAAGCCCTGCCCCAGGGGCTGAGGGTCACCTTGGCACAGGCTCGACTTGGACCTGAGGCACCCATCCTTGAGCGTAGCTTGCGCCTGCGCCTGCGTAATGATGACCCTGCACGGCCCGCACCGGGCGATCTGCTGCGCGTCAGGGCGCTGATTCGCCCGCCCGCAGCACCGGCCTATCCAGGAGCCTGGGATTTCCAACGCACCGCTTTTTTCAGCGGCCAAGGCGGCGTGGGCTTCGCCATCGGCCCAGCGGAGGTCACGCCGGGCGCGGGGCAAGCGCCTCCACTATCGGGCTTGCGCACAACACTCGAAGCACGCGTCATGGCCGCTCTGCCCGGTCCCGCTGGCGCGATCTCCGCCGCTTTGCTGACTGGCAGCCAAAGCGCGATCCCGGCGGCCGATCTGAATGCCATGCGCGATTCCGGCTTGGCGCATCTACTTTCTGTCTCAGGCCTGCATATCGCGATTGTGATGAGCGTTTCCTTCTGGGTCTGCCGCTTGCTGCTGGCACTGTATCGCCCACTGGCGCTCCGCGTTCCTGGCAAGCTGCTGGCCGGCTGCGTCGCGTTGCTTACGGGCGGCTTCTATATGCTACTGACCGGCGCGCAGGTACCCATGCAGCGCAGCTTCGCCATGGCTTGCCTTGTCACGCTTGCAATTCTGGCAGGGCGAAAAGCCATATCGCTACGCGGGCTCGCCTGGGCTGCGGCGGTGGTGATGATCTTCGATCCGGCTTCTCTTCTTGGCCCGTCTTTCCAGATGTCTTTCGCTGCGGTGCTCGCCCTGATTGCGGGGTGGGAGGCGTTGCAGCCGCGCCTTGCCGGGCTGCGCGGCCATAGGGGTTGGGCATGGCGCATTGGGTTTGCCGTGCTTGGGTTGATGATGACCTCGGTGCTGGCCGGCGCCGCGACAGCGCCCTTTGGCCTCGCGCATTTTGGCCGGCTGCAATGGTATGGCGTGGCGGCGAATGCGGTTGCGGTGCCCCTCACCTCCTTCATCGTCATGCCCGCCGGCATGCTGGCTGCCTTGTTGATGCCGCTTGGGCTGGAAGCCCCGGCACTTTGGGTCATGGGGCTTGGTGTGGAGGGGGTTTTATGGGTGGCGCGCGTCGTCGCGGCCTGGCCTGGTGCGACGCAAGCGGCAATGCCCATCCCTGCTTGGGGGCTGATGGTCTTTGCCTTCGGGCTTTGCTGGCTTTGTCTGTGGCGCAGCTGGTGGCGCGCCTTGGGCGTGCTGCCCATGATCCTGGGTCTTTCCAGCGCAACCTTCGTTCAGCCACCACATATCTTGGTTTCCGGCGATGCGCGGCTGATTGCGATTTCCGCCGCCGATACGCTTTTCCTTCAGCGCCAGACGGGCGCTTCGTCGCTTACGCGCGATGCGTGGTTGCGCCTTTACGGGCAAACCGCCGCACAAGCCTTGCCCGCCGAGGGTAGCACCGCCGGGGGCAAACTTCGCTGCAGCGCTGAAGGTTGCGTCGTGGATGAAGGTCCGGGGGCCTTCCTGGTGCGGCGCGGCAATATCATGGCGCAATGTGGTGCGGTTGCTGTGATCATCTCAGCCGAGCCCATAAGGCAGCGCTGCCGCCAGAGTATTTTGATTGATCGCTTTTCCGTCTGGCGTAATGGCCCGCATGCGATTTGGCTTTTACCCACAGGGGCGCAGGTGATTTCCGATCGCGCTTGGCGCGGTGATCGGCCCTGGGTGCCACCGCCACCTCTGCCACGCGCTGCGGCAGAACCGCCGGCGCCGATTGAATAGAGTAGGTCCCCTACCCCAGCATACGCACCGCCATCACCGCCAGCACTACCCCATTCAGGACGAATAACCCCGCCGCGAGGCTGCGCATGAGCGGGCCATGGCTTTTGCCGAAAAAACGCCCCAGCAACGCCACGCCCATCAGCGCCGGCACGGTGCCGGCGACGAAACTCACCATCGTAAGCGCGCCCCCGAGCGCGCTGCCCGTCGCCGCTGCCCCGGCCAAGGCGCCGTAAAGCAGGCCGCAAGGCAGAGCCGACAGCAGCACCCCAAGCGCCACGCCGCGCAGCCCGGTGGGTGCCGCGAGCAAGGGGCCAAGCCGCGCTTCCAGCACGCCCGGCAAGCGGGGCGCGGCCAAGCGCGGCAGCAGCGCGGCAATGCGGGCCGAGGCTTGCGCGAACATCATCAGCGCAGCCAGCGCCAACATCCCAGCCAGCACCACCCGCCACCCAGTCCCAAGGCTGACCGCGCCCACCACCCCGCCGGCCAGCGCACCGAGCAGCCCATATCCCAGCGCGCGCCCTGCATGATAAGGCAGCAGCGCCGCGCCCGAGAGCCGCTGCAAAATGCCCCCGGATGCCACGCGATCCGCGACAGCCGCGGCCTGCGCCAGCACAAACGGCCCGCACATGGCGGCGCAATGGGTGGCGCCACCCGCCAGCCCGGCCAGGAAAAGCGCGCCCATGACTGCCCAAAGCCCACCGGGGCCAAGCGCTTCCAGCCCATGCAGGCAATTGGCCAGAAACGCTGCCATCGGGGCTTATCCTGGGGCCTGATCCAGCGCGCGGCGCAGCAGCAATAAATCCGCCCAGGCGTCCCGCTTGGAAGCAGGGCTACGGAGCAGGTAGGCGGGGTGGAGCGTCGGCAAGGCGGGGATGCGGCCAAGACCGGGGATTTCCACCTCATGCCAACGGCCACGCAGGCGGGTGATGCCTTCCTTCCCGCCAATTAGCCCTTTGGCCGCCACGCCCCCCACCAGCACCAGCCGCTTCGGGCGGACCAGCGCCACCTGGCGGCGCAGAAAGGGCAGGAAAAGCGCCACTTCCGCATCTGTTGGCGTGCGATTCCCTGGCGGGCGCCAGGGCAGGATATTGGTGATGTAGAAATTGCTCTCTCGCGACAGGCCGACGGAAGCGAACATCCGATCCAGCAATTGGCCCGAGGCACCCACAAAGGGCCGGCCTGCCCGGTCTTCATCCGCCCCTGGTGCTTCGCCAATCAGCATCAGGCCGGAATCCGTGATGCCCTCACCAAACACCAGATTGGTCGCGGTTTCCCGCAATGGCGAGGCATCAAACGTCGCAATCGCCGCCTTCAGCGCTGCCAGATCGGGTGCCGCTTCAGCCAGCGCCTCGGCCCGCGTAATGGCGGGGGGCGCGGCGGCCAGGGCAACAGGGGAGGCACGCACAGGGCGCGGCTGGGTTGGCCCCGGTGCAGGGCGCGCGGCTTCGGGCGCGCGTGGAGGTACCTCCCGCACCGCCAGGCGATCCGCGGGGCTTTCCATTAGCGCCTCATCCGCCCCCCAATCGCATTGCAAAGCGAGCGCGGCGGCCAGGGCGGGTCTCTCCTGCTCCATGCCCCACATATCGGCCCGGTGCGGGGTTCCGCGCAACCCGCGCCTTCGCTACATGGGTAAATCAGCGCCTGATCCGCGTAGGTGGCATCACCGAAGCGGTGAATCAGTCGCTCAAATCAGGCCGGATCATGATCCGTGAAAACGGGTCATGATCCGGCCATGAGGAAAGGCGTGGCGGTATGTCCGAAGAACGGGAAGCGATGGAATTTGATGTGCTGATCGTGGGTGGCGGGCCTTCTGGCCTGGCTGCGGCGATCCGCCTGAAACAGCTCGCGCCCGATATGGCGGTTTGCCTGATTGAAAAGGGCAGCGAGATCGGCGCGCATATCCTCTCCGGCGCCGTGCTGGAACCGCGTGCGCTGGATGAGCTTCTTCCCGATTGGCGCGATGATCCGCCTGCACTCGCCACCCCTGCCGGCGATGACCGCTTCATGTTCCTGACGGAAACCAAGGCCTTTAAGCTGCCGACCCCGCCGGCCATGAATAATCACGGCAATTACATTGTCTCCTTGGGTAACGTCTGCCGTTGGCTCGGCGCGAAAGCCGAGGCCTTGGGCGTTGAGATTTATCCAGGCTTCGCCGCTTCCGAGACGATCGTTGAAGATGGCCAGGTGCGCGGCGTGGTGGCCGGCGTGATGGGCATCGGCAAGGATGGTGAAAAGGGCGCAAATTATCAGCCGGGCATGGAACTGCGCGCCAGTTATACGCTGTTTGCTGAGGGCTGCCGTGGATCACTCACGAAAAAGCTTTTCGAGACCTTCAATCTGCGCGATGGCGCCGCACCGCAAACCTTCGGGCTCGGCATCAAGGAATTATGGGAAATCCCCAAGGAAAAGCATCAGCCGGGCTTGATTTGGCATAGCGTCGGCTGGCCCTTGAACACCGAAACCTATGGCGGTTCCTGGCTTTATATGCTGGGCGATAATCTGGTCAGCATCGGCTTTGTTGTCGGGCTGGACTACCAAAATCCCTGGCTTTCCCCCTTCGAGGAATTCCAGCGCTTCAAGCAGCACCCTGCGGTGCGCGCCATGCTGGAAGGCGGCAAGCGCATTGCCTATGGCGCGCGCGCCCTGAATGAAGGCGGCTATCAGGCGATTCCGAAGCTGGTTTTCCCCGGCGGTGCCATCATTGGCGATTCAGCCGGCTTCCTGAATGTGCCGAAGATCAAGGGCACGCATACGGCGATGAAATCCGGCATGATCGCGGCGGAGGCATTGGCGGCGGCTTGCGCCAGTGCGGAACGCGCGCCGGTCTTGAATGCCTATCCGGAAATGCTGCGCCATTCCTGGATCTGGCCGGAATTGCAGGCGGTGCGGAACATCCGCCCGGGCTTTGCGAAATTCGGCTTCTGGGGCGGTATGATCAATGCCGCGATTGAAACCTATATCACGCGCGGCAAATCGCCCTGGACACTCACGCACCACGAAGATCACGCGGTGCTGAAAAAGGGTTCGGAAGCGCCGAAGATCACCTATCCCAAGCCGGATGGCGTTTATTCCTTCGATCGGCTGTCTTCCGTGTTTTTGGCGAATACCAATCATGAGGAAGACCAGCCCGCGCATCTTAAGCTACGCGACCCAGGGCTTTGGCAGGGGGTGAATTGGGACATGTTTGCAAGCCCCGAAAGCCGCTATTGCCCCGCCGGGGTTTATGAGGCGGTGGGCGTGGAAGAAGGCCAGCCGCGCTTGGTGATCAATGCGCAGAATTGCGTGCATTGCAAAACATGCGACATCAAGGACCCGACGCAGAATATCGATTGGTGCACTCCGGAAGGCAGCGGCGGGCCGAATTACATTGGCGGCATGTGAAAACGCCAGATCAGGACAGGAAAAATCTCATGCTGAAAATCTACGGCATTGCCCGTTCCCGCGCCTTTCGCTGCATTTGGGCAGCGGAAGAAGCCGGGCTTGCTTATGAAGTAATCCCTGTTGGCGTCGTACCCGGCTTCAAGCTGGAACGCCCGCTTCCGATCAACCCGAACAACAAGATCCCGGCTTTGGAAGATGGTGATCTGGTGCTGTTCGAAAGCCTAGCCATCAATCTGCATATCGCGGGCAAGGTGGGTGCGCCCTTGATGCCTACCGGCAATGACGCATCGAGCGTGCTGCAATGGACGCTTTGGGCAGCGACGGAAATTGAACCGCATGTGATGCGCTGGGCCTATAATGCCTTCCTCCGCCCACCCGCGGATCGCATCCCGGCAGAAGCCGCCCTTGGCAAGGAAGCGACTGATCAGCGCTTGGCAGTATTGGAATCGGAACTCGCGGCGCGGGATTATCTGGTCGGCAATGGCTTCACCATTGCGGATTTGAATCTTGCCTCCGTGCTCTATGGTTCCTTCGTGAATGGCTATGACTTCACTGGATTTCCGAAGGCGAAGGCTTGGCTTTCGCGTTGCATGGAACGTCCGGCGGCCAAGCGTGCGCGGGCGCAACGCGAAGGCTGAAGCGGCGGCACCACTCAAAGGGGAACCAACATGATCCAACGTCGCGCCATCCTTGCCGCACCGTTGCTGGCGATGCCAGCACTAGCCCATGCGCACTCCTGGCCATCGCGGCCCGTACGCATTGTGCTGGCCTATCCTCCGGGAGGGTCAACCGATGTACTCGCCCGTACCCTTTCCGCCGCCTTGCAGGAAGCCATCCCAGGCAGCGCCTTTGTGGTCGATAACCGGCCCGGCGGCGCTGCGGTTGTCGGCACCCAGGCGGTCGCGCAGGCGGCGGCGGATGGCTATACGCTGGCCCTTGGGAACAACCAGACCCATGCGGCGAATGCGGCCATGCTGCCTTCACTGCCCTTTGATCCGATTGCGGATTTCGCGCCTATCGCCAAGCTTGCCACGGTGCATCACGCTTTGGTGGTGCCCATCAGCGGTGCCAAGACCCTGGCGGAACTGGCCGCAAAGGGACGCAATGGCGGCAAAGTAACTTACGCGTCTTCCGGTGCTGGTTCCGCGAGCCATGTGATTGCAGAAACCTTCACCCGGCGAGAGCGGTTGGACGCGACCCATGTGCCTTATCGTGGCGGCGCGCAGGCCACCACGGATACAATTGCCGGAACGGTTGATTTCTTTGTCTCCACTTGGCCGCAAGTGGTTTCGCTGGTGCGCGAAGGGCGGCTTCGTGCGCTTGGCATCGGCGCGCCGGCGCGCCTGCCCGAAGCGCCGGATGTGCCGACATTTGCCGAACTGAATGCGCCTGATCTTGCGGTGGATGCCTGGTTCGGGCTTTGGGCACCGGCGCGCACCGCGCCCGAGATCATCACGCGGCTTTCGGACGCGCTGCTGGGTATTCTGGCCGAACCCGCGATGCGTGAGCGGCTGCAAGGCCAGGGTTTTGTTGCCGCGCCCATGGCATCAGCACCGTTTGGCGAATTCCAGAAGGCAGAATTGGCGCGCTGGCGGGCGCTGGTGGAACTGACCGGGATCAGGCTTTCCGGCTGAGTCTTTTCTAACGCTATCCTGAAATGAAAAGGGGCGCCTTGCGGCGCCCCCAATCTTTCCCGAGTGGGACCTTCCTGAATTACTTCAGGATGATTTCCACGCGACGGTTCTGCGGCTCACGCACGCCATCAGCCGTCGGCACCAGGTTGTTTTCTTCACCAAAGCCACGGGTCACGATTTCATTCCGCGGCACACCACGACGCACGAGCTCAGCGGCCACCGCATTGGCGCGGCGGATCGAAAGCTGCATGTTGTAGTCAGCCGGGCCGGAACGGTCCGTGAAGCCATTCACTTCAATGCGGGTCACGCCTTGGCCACGGGCAGAAGCGGCTTCGCCGATGATCTGACGCGCGCGATCGGTCAGGTCAGCCTTGCTCCAGTCAAAGAACACCAGGAAGGTGCGGGCAGCGGCAACAGGCGCCGCAGCGGCAACCACCGGCGCCGCATTGAATGCATAGCGCAGGCCGATCAGCAGCGAGTGGTTGAAGTTATCAATGTCGGAATTCAGGCGACCTTGTTCCTTACCACCAGTGGAATTTGTAACGTTGAGCGTCCCATTGATGTCATGACCAAGCGTGCCCATGAAGCGATACTCGGCCGTCACAGCCAACCCAGGGACACTAGCGATGGGAAGGGCAGCGCCGAGAATGGCCTGATAGCCGAAGGCGCCCGTGTCACCATTGTAGACAATCTTATCACCGTTTACGGCGCTAATGCCCACGTCCTGGTAATCATGCCAGATGTAGCCGACGCCGGCGCCGATGTAAGGCACAATGCCGCCAAGGGAGGAGCCAAGATTGAAGTCATACAGGATATTGGCCATGGCACCATAGCTAACGGCTGTGCCGGTGCCGCTTGCCCGACTCTGAATGGAAGCGCCGCTCACCTTCGTGTCGCTGACATCGTTGGAGCGGTAATTGCCTTCGATTTCAGCACGCAAGCCATTGCCAAAGCCCCAGCCAAGGCTCAGCACGCCCACATAGCCAACCTCAAACTCATTCTCGACCTTGCGGCCAAGAGCATTGTTGACCGAACCGTTAAGCGTCGTGTCCTGGAGCCAGTTGGCGCCGAGGCCACCGGCGACATACGGACCGCTCACGGGCTGAGCTTGCGCCATGACTGGCAGCGCTACGACCGCCGCTGCGGCCAGAAGAGTCTTTTTGAAGTTCATTGTCTTTCCCCATCAATGTTTCGGGCCCAAGGCTTCGATAATCGAATCTGACCCGGACTTCACGATCCATTTCTTAGCATGTTCTCCGGTCAATTGGAGCCCAAAGTGGAGGATTCGCCCCAGCCGTGGCGTATCGGTCACCCACTGTGGTAAATTTACCATCACCATCTGACTGCGCCCAGCCCCGAAGCCATTGACTCTACCCCAAAAGCTACCCGACCCTCCTCCAAAATGACTGAGCAGATGGAAACCATGCCCAAGGGAATGACCATTTTCGCCCCCAATATCTTGCCAGCGAGGATGGGGGATTGCCGCGCCTGGCCCCAAAACCTTCAGGGACCAGCGCAAGCCTCCGCCGATTCCTGCCCGCCCGGCGCCAGACGCTGCAAGATCAGTCTGATCGGTCGCCCCGATGCCGGTAGTTTGGCTCGGGGGCATCGCGGATTGACCAGCGCGGTGGCGCATATCCTCCCCCGCAATCCTGAAGGCGAAGTTCAAGGGCTTGGCTCATGAAGAAGCAGCTTTCGCGCCGTACGGCGCTTGGTTTGGCGTTGGCCGGCGCTGCCTCTCCGGGCTTAGCGCAGACCAGTTTCCCGAACAGGGCGGTTTCCATCATCGTGCCCTTCCCGCCCGGCGGGGCGACGGATTTGATCGCCCGGCCCTATGGCGCCGCCTTGCAGCGCCATTGGAACCAATCCGTGGTCCTGCAGAACCGAGGCGGCGCGGGCGGCGCGCTTGGCATGAATGCAGGCGCCACGGCGCGGCCCGATGGCTATACCGGCGTGATTGCGCATGTTTCCTATTCCTCGATCCCGGCAGCAGATGCGCTTTTCCAGCGGCCTGCTTCCTTCGAACGCGCAAGCCTGGCACCCGTAGCGCTGCTGACGGCTGATCCGCTGATCATTGTGGTGAAGGCGGATGCGCCCTGGCGGAATTTCCAGGAATTCGCCGCCGATGCGCGGCGCCGCCCTGGGGAAATTGCCTATGGTTCTTCCGGCCCCTACAGCGCGATCCACCTGCCCTTTGAAATGCTGGCCCAGGCCGGCGGGTTCCGGTTGAACCATGTGCCCTATTCCGGCGGCGGCCCAGCCATGACTGCCGTGCTCGGCGGGCATATTGCAGCTACCGCCGCCACGGCGGCCGTGGCAGCGCCACAGATCCGCTCTGGCGCCATGCGCGCTTTGGTAAATACGGGCGCGCGGCGCGTGGCGCTGCTGCCGGATGTGCCAACCGCGCTCGAACTCGGCCTCGCTGACGTGGAATTTTATCTTTGGGTTGGCATTTTCAGCCAACCAGCGACGCCCGCCGCGGAACGCGAAGCCTGGCGCCAAAGCACCGCGGAAATCGTGAAAGACCCTGAAATGCTGCGCCAGCTTGAAGCGGCGGGGTTGGAACTTGATCACCGGGACGGAAAGGCGTTTCAGGATTTTCTGGACGCGGATTTCCAGCGCGTGACGGCGGCGGTGAACCGGATTGGCCGGGTGGAATAGCGCCATTCCTGGCGCGATCAGAACGAAACCGGGGCTCGGTGCGCGAGTTTGGGCCCTGACTAACGTCGATGAGAGGCTTGCACTGGGCACTTCCTGATTGTCCAAGCCTGCCCGGATTTTGAGCGCCACCAGAGGGTTCCGCCCCTGCCCAGTTGGGTCACGCACCGGCGCGCGGCCGCCTTATCACAGCGGAACTGTCACCCCCCCCGGCCCATTGCGCCGCGCCGCGCCCTGGCCCATCAAGCGCGGCGATGAATTACCGTCACGCCTTTCATGCCGGCAATCACGCGGATTGCCTGAAGCATGTCTTGCTCATTTCCCTGCTGGCTGCGCTGAAGCGTAAGCCAACGCCCTTTGCCGTGCTGGATACGCATGCGGGCTGCGGGCTCTACGACCTTGCGGCAACAGAAGCGGCGCGCACAGGTGAAGCCGCGCGTGGCGCGCTACGCTTGGCGGATAGTTCTGACCATGCGCTGGCACCCTTCATGGAAGCACTGAAGCAGGCAGGCTTTCCAGCCTTCTACCCGGGCTCCCCTGCGCTGATCCGCGCCGCGCTGCGCCCGCAGGATCGGCTGACGGCGGTGGAATTGCACCCGGAAGATCACGCAAGACTTAAGGCGCATTTCAAACACGACGCGCAAGTTGCCGTGCATAAGCGTGACGCATGGGAAGCGCTGCGCGCGCTCACGCCCTTTCCTGAAAAACGCGGCCTGGTGCTGATTGACCCGCCCTTCGAACAGGAAGGCGATTACGGCCGCATCACCGAAGCCATGGCCCTGCTCCGCCATCGCTTCCGCGCTGCCATCATCGCCGCCTGGTATCCGATCAAGCATCGCGCGCCGGTGCGCGGCTTTCATCACGCGTTGATGGAAGCCGGCATCGCGCCCCTGCTCGCCGCCGAATTATGGCTGCGGGAGCCGACCGACCCGCAAAGGCTGAACGGCAGCGGCCTGGTGGTCACCAATCCGCCGCAAGGCTTTGCTGCGGAGGCGGCTGAAATTCTGCCAGCGCTGCTCAGGGGTCTGGGTGCGGATGAACCCGGCGCTGGCTGCGCGGTGACATGGTTGAAGCCATGAAGGATCATATCGCCATCCTGGGTGCGGGCGCCTGGGGTACGGCGCTCGCCATGCAGGCGGAACGGGCTGGGCAGCGCGCCATGCTCTGGGCGCGTGATCCGGCGCGTGCAGCGCTCATCCAACAAAGCCGCGCCAATGAACGCCTGCTGCCGGGGGTAGCCTTGCCCGCAGGTATCACGATAACCGCCGATGCCGCCGAAGCACTTACAGGTGCCGCGCTGATCCTGCTGGTGGTGCCGGCCCAGGCGCTCAGGCCCGTGCTGCAAAGCCTGCCCGCCCTGCCCGCCCCGGTGCTGATCTGCGCCAAGGGGGTGGAAGCGGGCAGCCTGATGCTACCGCTCGAAATCTTGGCCGCCACGCATCCCGGCGTCACTTCTGGCGTGTTGAGCGGCCCCAATTTCGCCCATGAAATTGCCCGCGGCCTGCCCGCCGCTGCGGTGGTTGCCAGCCATGATGCTGGCTTGCGCGCGTTGGGCGTGGCACGGCTTGGGTCAGCCGGCTTTCGTCTGTACGGCGGCGATGATCCGGTCGGTGCCGAAATTGGTGGCGCCGCCAAAAATGTGATTGCGATTGCCGCCGGCGCCGTGATGGGCGCAGGCCTTGGGGAGAATGCGCGCGCGGCGCTGATCACGCGCGGCCTGGCAGAAATCGCGCGCCTGGCATTGGCCCTGGGGGGCCGCGCCGATACGGTGGCCGGGCTTTCGGGGCTTGGCGATTTGCTGCTGACCGCCACGGGGCCGGGCAGCCGCAATACGTCACTTGGCATCGCGCTTGGGCGCGGAGAGAATCTCCCGGATATCCTCGCCGCACGACAGGGGGTGACGGAAGGTGTTGCCACTGCCCCGGCGCTGGTGGCGCGTGCGGCAAGCCTTGGCGTTGATCTCCCGATTTGCACCGCAGTGGCAGAATTGGTGAGCGGTAAAGTAACGCTACAAGAAGCTGTTGGCAGGCTGCTTGCGCGCCCGCAACGGTATGAATGACGCAAAACATCCTCGCCAAGCACGCCGCAACAGGTCTAGCTTTCCACTTATGCTGCGTCAGGCCGCCCGCGCATCGCGCGCAGTCCTCATTACCCGCCCGGAACCCGGCGCGGCGGAAACCGCCCGGGCGGTAGCTGCGCTTGGCTGGGACCCAGTGCTGGCCCCGGCGCTGACGCTGGCGGCACTGCCCTTCAAGCCGCCATTAAGCTGCCAGGCATTGGTCATCACCAGCCGCGCCGCCGCTCGCGCGCTACCACCCGCCGCGCTGCCCGTGATTGCGGTGGGCGAGGCCACCGCCACCGAAGCCCGCGCCCGCGGCTTTGCCGATGTAGAAGCGGCGGCGGGTGATGCCGCGGCGCTGGCCGCGCTGATCAGCGCAACACGTTGCCCAGAAGATGGCGCGCTATGTCTTGCTGTTGGAGAAGGCTATGCGCTTGACCTGGCCGCTGCCCTGCGCGCCAAAGGCTTTCGCGTCATCCGCCGCGTGGTCTATGCGGCGCGGCCCAGCGCAGGCCTGCCGGCGGAAGTTCAGCAAGCCTTGCGGGATGGCAGCTTTTACGCGGCATTATTCACCTCGCCCAGGCTTGCGCGCGAAACCATCCGCTTGCTGCGTGATGCGGGGCTTGCGCCTGCAGCGAGCCGCATCATTGCCATAACGCTCAGCCCACGCATTGCGGCTGCCCTTTCCGCGCTTCCCTGGGCGGACATCCACACCGCCGCACGCCCGGATCACGCCGCCTTGCTCGCCTGTCTTGGGCGCGCGGATATGCTAGGTTCCCCATCATGAGCGATACCTCCCCCGCGCCCAAGCGCCGCCTTGATCCCCTATTGCTGCCACTTTTTGCGGGCGGCGCGGTGTTGGTGCTGGCCCTTGCCTGGCTGATCATCACGCCAAGGCCAAATGCGCCAGCCCTGCCCAATCTGGGCCCGCTGGAAACCCGGCTTACTGCGCTGGAAGCCCGACCGCGCGCCGCCGCGCCGGACCTGACACCGATCTCTACACGGCTTGAAGCGCTGGAGGCACGCCTCAGCGCGCTGGAAGCCCGCCCGGCGCCAAGCCTGGATGTATCGGGCCTCGCCACGCGCGCCTTGGCGGAAACCCTGGCGACCAGGCTTGATCGGCTCACGGAACGCCAGGATGCTTTGGCCGCGCGACTGCAAGCCGCAGATGCTGAGGCGCTGCGCCGGACTGAGGATCTGGCGCGCAGCCTGCTCGCCCGCCTGGAAGTCGCCGAAAAGGCCGAGGTTGAGCGCATCGCCGCCGCCGGCGCTGCGCTGGAAGGCCGGCTGGCAGGCGCTGAATCCGCGCTCGGCACCCGCATGCAGGCGCTGGAGGCAGCGCAGACGCGCGTCGCAGCCATCGAAGCCCGCGCCAATCGGGTGCAGGCCATCGCCGCACTCCGCGCTCGGCTGGATGCGGGGCAGGCGCTTGGCCCGACACTGACCGCCTTCCCCAATGCACCCGCGGCACTCAGCCGTTACGCTACGGCCAATCCACCAACCGAAGCCGCGCTCCGCCTTGGTTTTGAAGACGCGGCCCGCGCAGCCCGCGCGGCAAGTGAACCCGCCAAGGAAGGGCAATCCATTCTGGAAAGCGCCTCTGCCCGGCTTGCCGGGCTGGTCACCATCCGGCGCGGTGAGACGGTCATTTGGGGCGATGAAGCCGCCGCCGCCTTGGAAGCCGCGCGCCGTGCGCTGGAAGCGGGTGATCTGCCGGGCGCTTTGGGCAGGCTTGGCCCCCTGCCGCCGGCCGCCCGCGCCGCACTGGGCGGATGGGAGGCTGACGCGCAGGCGCTGCTCGCGGCCCGTGCTGCCATCATCACCCTGGCCGGGGGCTGAAGCGCCATGCGCAAGGCGCTTTTGCTGCTGGCCGGGCTGATTGGCGTCGCCGCGCTGACGCTATGGCTGCTGAGGTTGGGCGGTTCGGTTGAAATCCGCGCGGGCGATTTCTGGATCGGCCTGCCAGTGCCCGTGGCAGTCGGGCTTTTGGCGCTGGGATTTCTGCTGCTGCATGGCGCGCTTCGTCTGCTGGCTTGGTCGCGCGGTGTGCCGGGCAGGATGGGGCTTCGCCGCGCTAGCCGCCGCCGGGCGGATGGCGATGCGGCCATCACCCGCGCCCTGATCGCGCTTGGCGCCGGCACTGCGCCGCGCGCCTTGGAAGAAACCCGCCGTGCCCGCGCGCTTCTGGGCGATACGCCGCAAACCCTGCTGCTGGCGGCCGAGGCCGAAAAACTCGCCGGCAAGGAAGACGCTGCCGGCAGCATTTTCCAGAAACTCTCGGAAGACCCATCCGCGCGGTTTTTGGGCCTGCGTGGCCTGCTGCGCCAGGCGATGCAGCGGGAAGAGTGGCCCGAAGCCCAGCGTCTGGCGCGCGAGGCCGAGGCCGCGCAACCAGGTGCCGCGTGGCTGCGCGAAGAGCGCCGGCTTTTGGCGGAACGCACGCAGGATTGGCGTGAGGCTTTGGCGTTGTGTCCACCCGATGGCCCGCGCGCAGCTCTTGCCCTGGCGGCAGCGGCGGTGGAGTCCGATCCGTCCAAGGCGACGGAGCTTGAAAAGCAGGCCGTAAGCGCGGACGCGAAATTCGCCCCTGCAGCTTTGGCCCAGGCAGCGCGATTGATGGCGGCAGGTAGTCAGCGCCGCGCGCGCAATGTGCTGGAAGCCGCCTGGAACGCCGCGCCGCATCCGGATTTAGGCGCTGCCTGGATTGAGGGGGTGCCGGCGCCCCTCGCCCGCGTCAAGGCAGTCGAAGACCTGACCCACCGCAACCCAAGCCATCCAGAAGCGAGGCTATTGATGGCGCGTGTGGCGCTGGCGGCGGGGCTGACGGGCCGGGCGCGCAGCGAATTGGATGGCTTGCTGGCAAGCGGTGCTGCGGATCGTCGCGCCTATATGCTTTTCGCGGAATTGGAGCGCGCCGAACATGGCGATAGCGCCGAAGGCCGCGCAGCCGAGGCCGCCTGGCTCCGCGAAGCCGCCAATGCCGCCGGCGCGCCGCGTTGGCGCTGCGATGCGTGTGGCGCCGAACATAGCGCCTGGAAGCCCGATTGTGCGGCTTGTGGCGCGCTTGGGCGGATTGGCTGGTCACGCAGCTGAAGCGCTGCATCTTGCCAAATGGCGCAAGCGCGGAATTGGAGCGCCAAGTTTAGCAGTCTACTGATAAGCGGTCTTGGAAAGCAGCCCATGGCGCGTGGTGCGGCCATCAATCGCCGGGCGTCTTGGTCAAGGGAAGGCTGCCTTGAGCGGCTGTTCAGCGCCAGGCTACGGACGGCGCCCGACCTTGACTATGAACGCCATTTCCCTGCGCTCGTCGCTCCGAAAGATGGATGTCCCTCAAAGATATCCGGCGGTGCTCACGCTTATGCGAATGGTCTCCAATGCCCCCACAAAAAGGCCAAAAGAATGCGGCGAACGGCCTTCCAGCACCGCCTTCGGCGCCAGCGATGCAGGATTTGCCCCACAGCGCGTTCATCGAGCAGTCCGGCGGGCCGCGAAGTGTCTGATCTATGTGACGTCAATTAAAATTGACACATGCGGAGCCACGCCCATATACTCCCCGCAAGTATAGGGGCAAGTGACTATGCAACGTGACAGTGACCCGCCGCATGTAAGCGCCGAGCGGTTTAGCCAGCGCCCCGAAGCTGTGTTGCGGCTCACTTTGGCAATTCTCCCGCCCCAAGTTTCGGCAAACGGTTCGGCCGGAGGCTTCCGCCCATGCATGTAGGCCGCCCCCCGAGCGACCCGGACGCCATGCGGGTCTTGATCCTGACCATGGACAGTCATTTCGGCACGGCCATCACAACAGCCCAGGCCATGCTCCGCCGCAGCATTCCAAACCTTGAACTGGTGCTGCATGCAGCGGATGAATTCGCGTCAGACGCGACGGCTCTTGAACACTGCATCGCCGATATTGGCCGTGCCGACATCATCATTGCGGGCATGCTGTTCCTTGAAGACCATATCCGCCTGGTGCTCCCGGCGCTGACCGCCCGGCGCGATCAGTGTGACGCCTTGGTCTGCGCCCTATCGGCGCCCGAGATCATGCGGCTGACGCGACTCGGTAAGTTCAGCATGGCCGGCGAGGCCAAGGGGATTGCCGGACTTCTGAAGAAACTGCGCGGCAAGCCCAAGCCGGGCGGCTCGGCGGCCAGCGGCAAGGGCCAGATGAAGATGCTGCGGGAATTGCCGAAGCTTTTGCGCTTCATCCCCGGCACCGCACAGGACATCCGCGCCTATTTCCTGACGCTTCAGTACTGGCTGGCCGGTTCGGCGGATAATATCGCGAATATGGTCGGCATGCTGGTCAACCGCTACGCGGCCGGGCCGCGCAAGGCGATGGCCGGCAGGCTGAAGGTCGAACCGCCGGTCGAGTATCCGGAAATTGGTCTCTATCACCCGCGCGCCAAGGGGCGCGTCGTGGACCGCGCGGACCTGCTGCCGCGGCCTGGCTCCAAGGGTACGGTCGGCCTGGTGCTTCTGCGTTCCTACGTGCTGGCCAATAATGCGCGCCACTATGACGGCGTGATTGACTCGCTTGAGGCGCAGGGGCTGAACGTGATTCCGGTATTCGCCTCGGGGCTGGATGCTCGCCCGGCGATGGACGCGCACTTCATGCGCAATGGCGTGCCGGCGGTGGATGCCGTGGTGTCGCTCACCGGCTTCTCCCTTGTTGGCGGGCCCGCCTATAATGATGCGCGCGCGGCCGAGGAGGCTCTCGCGAAGCTCGACGTTCCCTATATCACCGCCCATCCGCTGGAATTTCAGACGACTCGGCAATGGAAGGCCGATCCGCGCGGCCTGTTGCCGGTCGAGGCCACGATGATGGTCGCGATCCCGGAACTCGATGGTGGCATCTGGCCGATGACCTTCGGTGGCCGCTGCGGCGCCTCCGACGTGCCAGCCGAACGCTGCGCCGGCTGCGACGGCGTGAACTGCTCCCGTGACATGGTCCCGAATCCGGAACGCGCGGCAAAGCTGGCGGCGCGCGTCGCCAAACTGGTGGCGCTGCGTCGGTCCGAACGGTCCGAACGCAAGGTCGCGACCGTGCTGTTCAACTTCCCGCCCAATGCCGGGACCACCGGCACGGCGGCCTATCTGGGTGTTTTCGCCTCGCTGCACCATACGCTGACCGCAATGAAGGCAGCCGGCTACACGGTGGATGTCCCAGAAAACCACGATGTCCTGCGCGAGATGGTCATCAACGGCAACCGCGAGCAGTTCGGCACCACCGCCAATGTCGGCGCCCGCGTTGATGTGGACAGGCATGTGCGGCGCACCCCCTGGCTGCAGGAGATCGAAACCGTCTGGGGGCCGGCGCCTGGCCGGGTTCAGACCAATGGCCGCGACATCTTCGTCCTTGGCGTGCAACTCGGAAACGTGTTTGTCGGCGTGCAGCCCGGCTTCGGCTACGAAGGCGACCCGATGCGCCTGCTGTTCGAGGGCAGCTTCGCACCGACCCACGCTTTCACCGCCTTCTATCGCTGGCTCGCCGAGGATTTCGGCGCCCATGCGGTGCTGCATTTCGGCACCCATGGCGCGCTGGAATTCATGCCCGGCAAGCAGGCGGGCATGTCGGCCACTTGCTGGCCTGATCGGCTGATCGGCGACCTGCCGAACTTCTATCTTTATGCCTCGAATAACCCTTCTGAAGGCATGCTGGCCAAGCGCCGTGTGGGTGCGACACTGGTCAGCTACCTGACGCCGCCGGTTGCCTCGGCCGGGCTTTATCGTGGGTTGCTCGATCTGAAATCCTCCATTGATCGCTGGCGGTCCCTGGAACCGGATGCCGAGATCGGCCAGCGCGCCGCATTGGCCGGGCTGATCCAAGCCCAAGCATCGGAGGTGAACCTCGCAACCGCTGAACCTGTCTGGGACGACCCGGTGGCGGCGATCCATGCGCTTGGCCGCGCGCTGCTGGAACTGGAATACACGCTGATCCCGCACGGCCTGCATGTGGTGGGTGAACCGCCCGACGCCGCCCAGCGCGCTGAGATGTTGGACGCCGCCGGCGTGACAGACCCGGCCGAGCGCATGCGCTTGGATGCGCTGCTTGGCACCGATAGCGAGATCCCCGGCATCCTGCAGGCGCTGGATGGCCGCTACATTCACCCCGCGCCAGGCGGCGACCTGCTGCGCAGCATGGACGTGCTCCCGACAGGGCGGAACCTGCACGGCTTCGATCCCTTTAAGCTGCCCTCAGCCTTCGCGGTGCAGGATGGCGCCCGCCAAGCACAGCGCCTGCTGGAACGGCACGAGGCCGACGGCCACGGCCTGCCCGAATCGATAGCAATGGTGCTCTGGGGCACGGATAATCTGAAAACCGAAGGCGGGCCGATCGCGCAGGTGCTGGCGCTGATGGGCGCTGAGCCGCGCTTCGACAGCTATGGCAGGCTCGCCGGTGCCGCGCTGACCCCGCTGGCGAAGCTTGGCCGGCCGCGTATTGACGTGGTGATCTCGCTCTCGGGCATCTTCCGCGATTTGCTGCCGCTACAGATGAAATTGCTGGCCGAGGCCGCGTTGCTCGCCGCGCAAGCTGACGAGCCGGTTGAGATGAACTTTATCCGCAAGCACGTGCTCGACCACATCGCCACGCATGGCTGCAGCATTGAGGAAGCCGCTTTGCGCGTCTTTGGCAATGCCGATGGCACCTACGGATCCCACGTAAATTCGCTGGTTGCTGAAGGGGCCTGGAACGACGAAGACGAATTGGCCGAGGCTTTCGTCAAGCGCAAGGGCTACGCTTATGGCCTGAATGGCAAGCCGGCGCGGGCGGATAAGGTGCTGGGCGGGGTGCTGAAGACCGTAGATGTCACCTACCAAAACCTCGACAGCATCGAGGTTGGCGTGACGACGGTGGACCACTATTTCGACACGCTGGGCGGCATCAGCCGCGCCGTGCGACGGGCGCGGGGCGGCATCGCCTCGGCAGTTTATATCGGTGACCAGACGCGCGGCGACGGCAAGGTACGCACCATCTCTGAGCAGGTGGCACTCGAAACCCGGACACGTACCCTCAATCCCAAATGGTATGAGGGTCTGCTGAAGCACGGCTTCGAGGGTGTGCGCGAGATTGAGGCGCATGTGACCAACACCATGGGCTGGTCGGCCACCACCGGCGACGTTGCCCCCTGGGTATATGAGAAGCTAGCTGAGACCTATGTGCTGGATCCCGAGATGCGGGCCCGCATGGCGAAGCTGAACCCCACGGCCTCGGCGAAGATCGCCAACCGGCTGATCGAGGCGCATGAGCGTAAATTCTGGTCGCCCGATGCCGCCACGCTCGATCGGCTGCGCCAGGCGAGCGACGAGCTGGAAGACCGGCTCGAAGGCGTAGTGGCCTGAGAGCAAAGGAAGGACGACCATGCCCACCGCCAGCTACGCCGCGCGCCGCGGCCAACTTGAGACCTATTTCGACCGCACTGCGGTGGAGGCATGGAAGCGCCTGACATCCGACGCGCCGGTCAGCGGCATTCGCGCCACGGTGCGCGCCGGGCGCGACACCATGCGCGCGACGTTGCTCTCCTGGCTGCCGGACGACCTGACGGGGCACCGCATCCTTGATGCTGGCTGCGGCACTGGCGCCTTGGCGGTGGCAGCGGCGCAGCGCGGCGCGCATGTCACGGCGATTGACCTTTCGCAGAACCTTGTGGACCTCGCGCGCGAACGCATCGGCGGCGATGTCGGTGCGGGGAGTATTGATTTCCGCGTGGGCGACATGTTCGACCCTGCACTCGGGCGCTTCGACCATGTGGTTGGGATGGATAGCCTGATCCACTACAAGGCGGCGGATGTGGTGCGGGTGCTTTCCGGGCTCGCGGCGCGCACCGACCGCTCGATGCTTTTTACCTTTGCGCCGAGCTCTGCCTTCCTGCAGGCCTTCCTCGCCGTCGGGCGGCTTGTGCCGCGCGGCGACCGATCCCCCGCCATTGTGCCAGTCGCGGAGCGGACGCTGCGCCGGCTGATCGCGGCCGAACCCGCGATGGCGGGCTGGAGCAGCGCCCGCACGCACCGCGTCGCACGCGGCTTCTATACCTCACAGGCGCTGGAAGTACTGCGCGGCTGATCAGCGCGCGAGGAAGTCACGCAGCGGGATAATCGTTTCCTGCGGCGCTTCTTCCTGCGGCACATGGCCGATGCCGGGCAGCACCACCAAGGTCGCATTCGGTAGCGCGGCCAGGTAGTCCTGGGCGTTGGAAACCGGGATCATCCCATCCTTGTCACCCCACAGCAGCAGCGTGGGCATGTTCAGCCGCCCCAGGAGCGGCACGGGATCGGGCAGCACCATCTGTTCCATGCGCGCGACGATCGCCGAACGCACGCCACTTGCCAGCATCATGTCATAGGTCCGTTGCACGGTGGCGTTGGTGAGCCGCGCCTGGTCGGCATAGGCGATCGCCAGGTTCGCCCGCAGCATGGTCCGCGGCATCGTATAGGGCAGCATATGCATCAGCGCTGACACCTTCTGCGGCTTGCCGTATTCGACGCCGGGACCCGCGAAGCCGTCCGGCGAGACCAGCACGAGTTTCGCCACGCGGTCTGGATGCGCGGCAGCGAAGGCCCAGGCGATGCGCCCGCCCATCGAACTTCCGATAAAGGTTGCGCGCGGCAAACCAAGCCGGTCTAGCAGCGCCACCAACAACGCTATGCTGCGTGCATCGGTGTAGTCGCCGGTTGGGTCAGCGCCGGTCAGGCCGAAGCCTGGCAGGTCAATGCGGATGACGCGGTAGTTGGGCTCCAGCAGGGCCGACCAGTCCTCCCAGGTGTGCAGGCTGGCGCCGAAGCCGTGCAACATGATGATGGCCGACGCATCGCGCGGGCCGGTATCGCGCAGATGAAGCCGGACGCCGGCGATCTCGACGAAGGTGGAGGGCGGCGCGGCGTAGGTCGCTTCCAGCGCCTTGCGCGGCTTGTCGGGCGTGTAGAGCCAAAAGCCGCCGCCCAGCAGCACGATACCCAGAAGCACGGCAATGATGGTCACGGCGCGTCTCACTCCAATCTCCCCCAGCCGAAGCGCAGCGGCCGCCCCCGCCGCAGATATGCGGGCCACGGCACAATTTGTCATCAGCCTGATCGGCTGGCTATACCGATCGAGGGGGAAGGCTTGGATGCTCGGCACCGACTAAGGCACCGTGATTCTCATCGGTGTTGGCCTATATGCAACGCATGCGCGCACCCGGCGCGGGTGGCATGTTGTCATGGCGTGCCGCGAGGGCGCTCGGCATCTCGGTCGAACCGATCAAATCGACCTCGGCACGCTTACAAACCTTCGGGGTTTCGCTTGCGTCCAACCGGCCAGCGGCCACTCGCTTGAAGCGCGCTGGTGTGCAACGCCGATGTCTACCCGCCGCTGCTGAAGGAACCGGCGCGATCGCCCGAAGGCTATGAGATCAGCGTGGCAACCAACCACTTTGGTCATTTCCTACTGATGAACCTGCTGCTGCCCGATCTGCGCCGCGCCACGCTGCGCCCGCCGCGGCAGACGCTGAAGGACGCTACACGCCTCGATAGATCAACCAGCCATGGCCGCGTAACCCAAGCAAGATCGCCTTCTGCAACTCCGGGGCGGGTCATAGCCGGACCCGGCGCTAATCCTCATACCTGTAACGGAAGTTGCAGTGGCTCGCCCCGCTCATAATGGTTTGCGTGCGTTCCAGTTTCAGCTTCGGGTCATAGCCCTCGCAAAAGGCACCATCACGATTGCAAGACAGAACCGCGCCCAATTCCGCCAGCCCCATGGCGCGGTACATCTCCGCATAGCGGCAGCGCGTCACGTTGAAATCATAATGCTTGGCGTCCTTGCGCAGCGTTTCGATCTGCAGGGCATCCCCCTTGGTCCATAGCGGCTGGAGGGAGATGAAATGCTCCAAGGATGGCTTCCCCTCCGGCCCCTGCTTGGCCATCTCGGCGGCGGTTTCCTTGGAAAGCTTGATGATGGCAGCGGATAGGATGGATTTCGCCTTCTCCTCTCCGACCTGGGCCTTCATCTCCTCATAAATGCCCTTGGCGAAGGCGGCTTCGATCCGCCGTTGTTCAAGAATCCCTAATGCTTCGTCTGCCATATCCGCCCCCTGGGTTACGTGAGCAGCTTAGCGGGGCTGGGGCGCGGGATCAGCCCAGAAAATAACATAAAGACATCTTTATATGCTTCTTTCCCTCTAGCCCCACCCCGCGCCACGTGTTACCCGCCCCCCATCAAACGGAGAATTTGCCATGGCTACCGCCGATTACATCGTGAAAGACCTTTCCCTCGCCGCCTGGGGGCGGAAGGAGATTGCCATGGCCGAGGACGAAATGCCCGGCCTGATGGCGGTGCGCGCTGAATATGGCGCTTCCCAGCCGCTCAAGGGTGCCCGCATCGCGGGCTGCCTGCACATGACCATTCAAACGGCGGTGCTGATTGAAACCCTGAAGCACCTTGGCGCCGATGTGCGCTGGTCTTCCTGCAATATCTTCTCAACCCAGGATCACGCCGCTGCCGCCATTGCCGAAGCCGGCACCCCGGTTTTCGCCGTGAAGGGCGAAACCCTCCCGGAATATTGGGAATATGTGCAGCGCACGCTGGAATGGGCCGATGGCGGGGAGCCGAATGTGCTGCTCGATGATGGCGGCGACATGACGCTGCTCGTGCATTACGGGCTGCGCGCCGAACAGGGCGATACCGCGTTCCTGGATAAGGCGACGAATGAGGAAGAGGAAGTCTTCTTCGCCCTCATCAAGAAATGCCTTAAGACCAAGCTGGGCTGGTTTGCGAAACTCGCCGCTGCCATCAAGGGTGTTTCGGAAGAAACCACCACGGGCGTGCATAGGCTTTACGTGATGGCCAAGGAAGGGCGCCTGCTTTTCCCGGCGATCAATGTGAATGACAGCGTGACCAAGTCGAAATTCGACAATCTCTATGGCTGCCGCGAATCATTGGTGGATGCGATCCGTCGCGGCACCGATGTCATGATGGCCGGCAAGGTCGCCATGGTTTGCGGCTTTGGTGATGTGGGCAAGGGTTCTGCCGCGTCGCTCCGCAATGCCGGTTGCCGCGTGATGGTGAGCGAAGTGGACCCCATCTGCGCCTTGCAAGCCGCCATGGAAGGCTACCAGGTCGTCACCATGGAACAGGCCGCGCCCATGGCCGATATTTTCGTGACGGCGACAGGCAATGTGGATGTGATCACGGTTGATCACATGCGCGCCATGAAGCACCGCGCCATTGTCTGCAATATCGGGCATTTCGATTCCGAAATTCAGGTGGCGGGTCTGCGCAATATGAAGTGGGATAATGTGAAGCCGCAGGTGGATGAAATCGAATTCCCCGACCAGAAGCGCATCATCCTGCTGTCTGAAGGCCGCCTGGTGAATCTGGGCAATGCCACAGGCCACCCTTCCTTCGTGATGTCCGCTTCCTTCACCAATCAAACGCTCGCGCAGATCGAACTCTGGACCAATACGGCTCAGTATGAGCGAAAGGTCTATACCCTGCCGAAGCATTTGGATGAGAAGGTGGCCGCACTCCATCTGGCCAAGGTCGGCGCGACGCTGACGCAACTCACCGCGCAGCAGGCCGGCTATATCGGCGTGGAAACGCAAGGCCCCTTCAAGGCCGAACAATACCGTTACTGAAAACTAACTCGCTGGGGCGTGGACATTGGCCGCGCCCCAGCGCAAGCATTCATGATTGGCGAATCGGGCAGCCAGCCCGCGCCGGATATGGATGAAGCGCATGGACCTGAGCGCCCTTTTCTCTGCCCTGCTGATGGGCATTGTCGAAGGCTTCACCGAATTCCTGCCGATTTCCTCGACCGGGCATTTGATTCTGCTCGGCGAATTGATCGGCTTTGAAGGCCCACCCGGCAAGGTTTTTGAAATCTCCATCCAACTCGGCGCAATCCTTGCGGTGTGCTGGATTTATCGCGGCCTGATTCTGGATTTGCTGCGCGGCATGTGGCGCCCGGGGCGGGAACGCTATTACGTCATCAATCTGATGCTCGCCTTTCTGCCAGCGGCCATTATCGGGCTACTGTTTCACAAAACCATCACCACGCTGCTGTTCAATCCTTGGGTGGTCTCCGTGGCGCTCATTCTGGGCGGCATTGCCATTATCGCCATCGAAAAGCTGCGCCCGGCGCCGAGCATCCATAGCGTGCCAGAAATTGGCCCGCTTGCCGCAGTATTGGTCGGGCTTGGCCAGGCGCTGGCCATGATCCCCGGCACATCGCGTTCCGGTGCCACCATCATCACCGCGCTGCTGATCGGAGTGGAACGCCGCACCGCGGCCGAATTCTCCTTCATGCTCGCCATCCCCACCATGTTTGCCGCCAGCTTCTACAGCCTTTGGAAGGTGCGGAGCGAGATTGACCCAAGTGCGTTCGGCCAGATTGGCGTTGGTTTCATTGCCGCCTTTGTCGTCGCCTTCTTCACGGTGCGCGCCGTATTGGCACTGATCGGGCGCATTGGCTTCACGCCTTTTGGCTATTATCGCATCGCGCTCGGTACATTGATGCTGGCGGTGCTCGCCTTCCGCTGAGATCACGGCCATGCGCCCCGCCTATAGCTTCGCCTATGGCTCCAACACCGACGCTTTGGATTGGCGGGATTGGTGTACGCGCCACGGGCATGACCCATCAGCGCTGCGCCCCGTGGGAACGGGTCTCATGCCCGATGCTCGTCTTTGTTTCGATTTTTTCGGCAAGGGCCGAGGCGGCGGGGTGCTCAATTTCCAGCCCCGGCTTGGCGGCTATGTTGAAGGCGTGCTGCTGGAAGTGACCGAACCCGCTTGGCGCGCACTGGATCAGAAGGAAGGCGTGCCGCAAGCCTATCAGCCGCGCCTGCGCCAGATCATCACCGCCACAGGCAATGCCGAAGCCGCAATCGCCTATCAGGTGCGCCCGGAACGCTGCGAAGATTTCGTCATGCCATCAGCCAAGTATGTGGAGATTGTCTGCCGGGGCTTTGCCGCGCATGGGCTGGATACCGCACCCGTTGTAGCAGCCGCGCGCAATGGTGAAGGCTGCCATGTGCTATCGGATGTCTTCGTCTATGGCACGCTGATGCAAGGTGGCTTCTGGCATGGGCCAGCGCAGGCGGCCGGCATCACGGCCATCACGCCGGCACATGCACGAGGGCGGCTGCATGATCTGGGCGATTACCCAGCCCTCACCCTTGCTGCCAGGGCGCCGGTGCAAGGCGAAATCCTGACCTTCAAGGATATCGCCGCCGCCCTGCCCATTTTGGATGAGATCGAAGATGCAGCGCCAGAAGGCGCCAATACCGGAATGTATCGCCGCACCATCATCACTGCCACGGATGCCATGGGCCAAACGCGGCGCGCCTGGGCTTATGTGATGAGCCCGGAAAAATTACGCGATGCGCCTATCATCACAACAGG
>CALRPR020000040.1:0-29054 GCA_943370125.1 Allobosea thiooxidans
CCGGCAGGCTCTCAAAGCTGCGATGCTGTTCGGCGCGCAGATGCAGCGTGCGGAAGCGTTCGCGCTGTTCGCCGCCTTCAATGCTGCGCGTCAAAGCCAGCACCGTGCCAGGCGGGTGATCACAAAGCTGTTCGGCAAAAGCCAATTCCTCCTCAGCCGCGGCGCGGGCCGCTGCTTCATCCGGCGCGCCATGGACCAGATGGATATGGGCGGCAAGCGCGGCCAAGGCCGCAGCACGGTCAGCGGCGCTGGCTTCCGCAACCTCCACCAAGGTCGCCCAGCCGAAGCTGCCAAGGCCGAGGAAGCCGCCGCGAAAGGCCTGCCGGCGCTTGCCAGACATTTGCGCTGGGTCTTCATCCCAGAAGGCAAAGCCGCCGGGCACGGCCCATTCGCCGGGCTCGGCGGCCTGGTCGAAAATCACAGTGTCTGAGGCATCAAGGCGGATGGTGCGGGGCAGCCGGGTCATGCCAAAGCCTCCGCCAGAGACAGGGTTTGGAGCCCTGCCGCGCCTTCCAGCACCAGATCGCCGCTGGTGGGCGCAATGCCGCGCCGCGCGCCGGCGCCAAGCTTTGGGTCGAGCCGCGCTAGGTAGCGTTCGGCGAGCGTCTTGAAGCCGCGCCCCTGCCAATCCGCGACCGTCGCCATGAAATGCCGCGCCCAGGCGGCGACCAGCAGCGCGGGGGTCAGATCATCATAGCCCTCAGCCAGCAGCGATGTGCGGTCCGGGCGTTCGCCGGGTTCTGCATCGGCATATTCGGCGAAGCGGAGTTCTATCCCCACCACCAGCCAAGGCGGCACGCCATCCGGCGGGGTGTCGGCGGGCAGCCCAAGGCGGGTTTGCCCGACCAGGGCGCCATTCAGGCGAAGCCGAGCGGGCCAATCGAAAATCAGTGGAATATCGGGCGGGCCATAAGCGCCAAGCGCATCGGCCAAAGCGACGCTGGCCGCATGCAAGGCAAGCCTGGCGGCAGGCAGGGCTTCTTCGGGTTCAAGTACAATGGCGGCTTCCGCCCGCGCCCAGGACCGCACCCATACCAGCGTGCCCGCGCCTTTTTCCGGCGCAATCGTGCAGGCATGGCGCAGCGCATCGCCGCCTTCGCGCAACGCGATGATCGGCGTGAAAACACTCGGCAATGCGGGCAAATCCTCAACCACCCTGGCGCCATCCCTCGTCAGCCTGTCTTGAGTGCTATATATGCCGCGCATGGCAGACTTCACAGCCTGGGGGGTAGGATAGAACATCATGGCAGGGGAAAAGGGGCGGATCGCCCTGGTGTGTAGCTGCGAAGATACCATGCTGCTGGATGGCAAAGCACTCGCGCGGGGTTGCGGCGCCGGCGTTGAAATCCGCGGCGCCGAGCAGCTTTGCATGGCCCAGCTTGATCGCTTCGAAGCCGCGCTCGCCACCGGCCGGCCACTCACCATCGCCTGCACCGCCCAAGCCCCGCTTTTTGCGCAGGAGGCCGAGGCCGCCGGCGCCGCCGCCCCGATCTTCGTCAATATCCGTGAGACGGCAGGTTGGTCCGCCGAGGGCAAGCAGGCCGGGCCGAAAATGGCCGCGCTGATCGCCGCCGCCGCCGAGCCCATGCCGGAAACCCCCCTGGTGAGCCTGGAAAGCGCGGGCATCACCCTGGTGCTGGGCCGGGACGAGGTAGCGCTGACCACTGCCGCCCGCTTGCAGGAAAAGCTCGATATCACAGTGCTGCTGATCGGGGATGTGCCGGTGGCGCCACCGCGTCAGGCGGAATTTCCCGTGATGCGCGGGCGGGCGCGCGCCGCCAGCGGCTATCTTGGCGCTTTTGAAATCACGGTGGATGGCGCTGCGGCGCCGAGCCCATCGTCGCGCGCTGCTTACACCTGGGGCAAGGGCAAGGATGGCGCGATCAGCCGGGCGGATATCATCCTGGATTTGACCGGCGCCGCGCCGCTGTTTCCGGCGCATGAGGTGCGGCAGGGGTATCTGCGCGCCGATCCCACCGATGCGGCGGCACTGGAGCGCGCCATTGTGGCCGCAGGCGAATTGGTTGGCAGTTTCGACAAGCCGCGTTTCGTCGGTTTCGACGGCAAGCTTTGCGCCCATGCGCGCAACAAGCGCGAAGGCTGTACGCGCTGCCTTGATCTCTGCCCGACCGGCGCGATTACGCCGGGGGTGGGTCCGCTCAAGGACCAGGTGGTGATCAGTGCAGAGATTTGCGCGGGATGCGGCGCTTGTGCGGCCGTGTGCCCAACGGGGGCGGCGACCTATGCGCTGCCGCCGACCCAGGCTTTGCTGCGGCGGTTGCGGCGGCTTTTGCTGACCTATGCCGATGCGGGCGGTGAGGCGCCGGTGGTGCTGCTGCATGATGATGCGCATGGGGAGGCTTTGATTGATGCCCTCGCCCGGCATGGTGATGGCTTGCCGGCGCGTGTGCTGCCAATGCGCGTCAATGAAGTTTCGTCGCTGGATTTGGCGGTTTTTGCCGGTGCCTTTGCTTGGGGTGCCGCGGCGGTGCGGCTGCTCGCACCTGCCAGGCGCGGCCATGGCGTGGATGGTGTGCTGCGCAACATTGATTACACGGCGGCAGTGCTGGAAGGGCTTGGGCTGACCGGCCCCGTACCGCGCGCGGCACTTCTGGAAACCGATGATCCGTTCTCGTTAGCTGAGGCCTTGGCCGCCCTGCCCCGCATGGCGCCTGGCTTCGCGCCCGCACGGTTTGAAGCCCTGGGCAGCCCGCGAGAGATGGCGCAGCAAGGCTTCCGCGCTTTGCGAGAAGCCGCCGGGGCGCGGGCCGCGATGGTTGCCTTGCCGGAAAAGGCGCCCTTTGGTTTGGCGCTTGTGGATCAGGCGGGCTGCACGCTTTGCCTTGCCTGCACCAGCGTCTGCCCGACCAGCGCCTTCAGCGCCAATCCTGACCGGCCGGAATTGCGCTTTTTGGAGGATGCCTGCGTGCAATGCGGGCTCTGCGCCGCAACCTGCCCGGAGAAGGTGATTACGCTTGAGCCGCGCTTGAATTTCGCGCCCGAAGCCGCGCAGCCTTTAGTGGTGAAGGCCGAAGAACCCGCCGCCTGCCCGCGCTGCAATAAGCTGTTTGGTACGAAAGCCTCCATCGCGCGCGTGAAGGCGAAGCTTTCGGCGCATTGGATGTTCGCCGACCCAGCGCGGCAGGCATTTTTGGAATTGTGTGAGGATTGCCGCGTGCTGGAAGCAACCAATGGCGGGATTGATCCTTACGCCGGCGCGCCGAGACCAGTGACCAAAACGACTGAGGATTATTTGCGTGAGGCGGAGCGGGCCAAGCGGGGGGAGAGTTGAGGGTGGGGTAACGCAGTGTCCCCGCGCTTACGGACGGTTTGGGTGGGGCGGAAGCATTTGCAAAAATCTTCCCAGCCTTTCGGCGGCGCTGCCTCAGCAGTGAGGCTGGCACGTTTCCGGAATGGGAAGGCGGTCTCGGAAATTGCCCCCCGGGCCTACGCGCGCTCTCAATCCCATAGGAGCTAGGTCGAGGGTTCTTCTGCCCATATCTTCCTGCCTTGGATTCCCCACATATTCAGGTCGAATGGGCGCTGGTCGGGGATCGAGAGCCTGCTCGCAGTCTTCCGCGCGCTTGCGGTCAACCGCGCGCTGCCAAGGCGTTGAGGGGCTTTGTTTGTCAGCCTGATTGCCAAGCGGCCCATTGCAGGAAGGCGTGGGCGCCGGGCTTGAAACAGGGCTGGGCGTGGCTGCAATTGTCGCAGGCGCTTGGGGCTCGGCGCAGGCGCCAAGCAGCAGAAAGGGCAGCGTGGCCAGGAAGCTGAGCCTGTGGGCGAGAACATACCAATCTCGCAACGACGCGACCTTAACCACCTGCGTTATCTGATCAGCGGCGGCGAGCTTCATCATCACGGCGGGGGCAGGCATTGCGCTATGGACAGCGTTTTTCATGTCTCACCGATCCTTTTGCGGAGCAGAGCGGGCCAAACATCGATTTATACCACAACGAAATCGATCGCACATGAATGTGTTCAAAAGAGGCTCAAGAAAATCCCCGGCAGCGCCCGACGCAGTTAAGGGGCATAATGCAGGCGTTTGTGAAAATGGTATTGCGCCGCCGCCAACCCTTGAGGATCGGGGCGCCGAAAAGAACACCACAATCAGATGAGGGGCAATAATCTTAGCGCCCAGTTCTTTGGCGGCGTTGGAAGTCTTCCTTCTCTTGCCTAAACCTTTCGGCTTCCCAATACCTGTTGGCCTCCGTCCGGCCTAATACGTTTCCGTGCGACGGTTCCCGGGTCGGCTCCGGCCTAGTCCAATCTGCTCCTAAGGATGGAATACCACGCGCATAATCAGGGCATCGCCTATTGCTTGGCCTGAGATGCGGACTGGACACGGACACGATATCGCGTCCGTGTGTCTGACCAGTATTTGGGACGGAGCAAGGGTCCGGCGCTGGGGCAGAAACATTGCGCTGCGCCGGCAAGGCGGCGCGGGGCGCGGGCGCTTCGGCGCAGGCCGAAAGAATCAAGAAAACGAACATGGCCGCAAAACTGAAACCCGCAGTGTGACAACGATCTGGCGGAGCAGGGGTAGGGCCGCTTCGTTGCGTTTTGCGAGCTTCGATACTAATCACCACCAAGGCGATACAAGTGGTCAATGCGATCCTGACTGAAGGAACCATGCTGCACCTGCCATTTCCGGATCAATAGAAGCTGTTTCTGCGTTGACCTTGAAAAAGAAAACCTACCCAAGAAACGCGGCAGGAAAATGACCAAAATGAAACCAGGCTTGTCATGATTGTGTTGATGTAAAGGCGCGGTGACTGCGGCAAGGCTGATCAATTGAATGCAGCGCATTGCAAGATCATGCGCCAGGGCGCCCTGCCCATGATCAAGAATGTCCGGGACAGTTCGCGGTCTTAACTGCGACAAAGTCTAGAAGGGCGAAGCGCGACGAAAGCTGAAAGGGCAGGAGTGATCCGCAGCAGCCGCATTGCGGCCACGGCAAGGGACGCCAAGCGCAAAACGGATCAGGCTTTTCTCTTGACCGCCAGGCCCCCCGCGCCCATTCGGGGGGCTTGAAGACCGATCTTTCCATCCTGCCGCTACTCGCCCTGGCCGCTTTCGCGACCGGGGGCGGGATACGCATGCTCGATCCATTACTGCCAATGCTCGCTTCGGATTTCGGCGTGACGGTGGCCGGCGCCGCGCCGGTGCTGGCTGGGTTTTCGATTGCTTATGGTGCCGGGCAATTGGTGATCGGGCCGCTGGGTGATCGCTACGGGAAGCTCCGCGTCGCCTGGTTTGCCTTGCTGCTTTATGGCTTTGGCTTGGCAGCCTGCACGCTTGCCTGGGATCTTTCGGCCATGGTGGCGCTGCGCACCCTCACGGGCTTGCTGGCGGGCGCGGTGATCCCCCTCGCACTCGCCTGGATTGGCGATGCGGTGCCCTATGCCGAGAGGCAGGCCACCATCGGGCGCTTTCTGACCGGCATGGTGATGGCGCAATTGCTGGTGGGGCCGCTTTCCGGCGTGTTGGCGGATTTGGCCGGCTGGCGCGCTTCCTTCCTGGTGCTGGCCTTGCTGGCGCTGGCGGTCTCTGTCCTGCTAGGGCGCAGGCTTGGGGCAGAACTTTGGCGGGCCGAGCCTTCCGAAGCCGGGCGCGATTTTCGTGGCAGTTTCCGGCCCTATCTGACGCTGTTTTCGCGCCCCGCCGGGCAACGCCTGATGGTCGCCGCCTTCATTGATGGCGCGGCGCTGTTTGGTGGTGCCTTTCCACTCACGGGGTCACTGTTGATTGAGCGTTTCGGCTATTCGCCAGCCATGGCGGGGCTGGTGGTGGCGGGCTTCGGGCTTGGTGCCTTCACCTATACGCGGCTTGCGAAAAGCCTGGTGGCGCGCTTTGGCGAAAAGCGCTTGCTGACCTTGGGCGGCGTGCTGCTGGCACTCGGGCTGGTGGGCACGGCCCTCGCGCCGAATGGCCTGGTTGTGGCGGCGATGCAATTTTGGCTCGGCCTTGCCTTCTATATGCTGCATGGCGTCTTGCAGGCGCGCGCGACTGAGGCGCTGCCGGAAGCGCGCGGCACAGCAGTGGCGGCCTTCGCCATGGCGCTATTTTTCGGCCAGAGCATCGGCGCCTTGGTGTTCGGCACCATTCTGCATATGTCCGGCTATGCGGCGGTATTTGTGGTGGCCGCGATTGCGACGCTTGGCCTGATGGTCTGGAGCAGACGGCTGCTCAGTGTTTGATCCTGAATAACTCCTGAGTAACTAAAGCAAAAAGGGGCAGTCTAGGACCGCCCCTTTCCTTCAGCACGCTTCACAAAAGCCTGCTGCGTTCAGCGCAAATCCACCGTCGTCAGATCCTGGAACCAGGATTGGGCCGAGGTGAAGCCCGTCACGCGCCGGCTCATGGCGCGGGGGTTCAAATCATGCACAATCCAAAGCCAGGGCGCGCTATCCACCAGCCTTTCATGCGCGGTCTTAAGCAGCGCCTGGATGCGTGCCGGATCGGTCGCGGTTTCCAGTTCCTGAAAGGCAGAATCAAACGCCTCATCCCGCCAATGGCCGGAATTAGACCCGCGCGGGGAGAAATTGGCGGAAAGGAACCAGCGCGCCATTTGCGATGGGTCTGACGAAACCAGGCTGGTATTGGTGGCATCCGCACCAAGCCATTGTGGCTGATCCGGCGCCACGCGCTGCGCACCCAAAAGCGTATTCCATTCCACCACGTCGAAGGTGACTTCAACGCCGCAATTTTCCTTGAGCGATTGCTGCATGAATTCATTCATGGGCAAGGGCAGCATCTGGCCGGAACCGGATGAGGAAATGGCGATTTTCAGCCGCAGCGGGCGCTGCGCATTATAGCCCGCCTCCGCCAGCAAGGCGCGGCCCCGGGCGGGGTCCAACCTGTAGCGATGGGTTGGGTTGCCGAAATTCGGATCATTTGCCTTGAAAAAACCCACCGAAGGTTCGGCAATGCCATTCAGCAATTGCACCATGCCACCGCGGTCAAAGCAGTAATTCAGCCCCTGGCGCACGCGAATATCCGCAACCGGGCTATTGGGGCGCCCGGCAGCGAAGACCCAGGGCCAGACATGCGGGTAGGAATTCGTCACGATATTGAAGCCCGCCTGACGGAGCGATTGCAGCGCATCGGGCGGCGGCACTTCAATCCAATCCACCTGGCCGGAACGCAGCGCGGCAAGCCGCGTATTGGCTTCCGGCATGGGTAGCAGGATCACGCGATCAAGCTTCGGGCGACGCGCCTCATCCCAATAGGTCGCATTGCGCGTCAATTCCGCCGATTGGCGCGGCACAAAGCGGGAAAGCCGGAAGGGCCCGGTGCCCGCCGCCGGCAGCGCCGCCACGCGCGCCCAATCCCGCCCGCCCTGTTCGAATGAATTGGGGGAGGTCATCAGCACATAGACAATCAGATAGGGCCAATAGGAAACCGGGCGTGTCGTGGTGGTCTCGAAGGTGAAGTCATCCACCTTGCGATAGGATTCAAGCACGGGGATGCGCCCGCGCGTGATCGCGCTGCCTGTTGCATCGAATTGCGGGCTATCATTCTTGAAAAAGCGGTCAAAATTCCACAACACCGCATCGGCATTGAAGGGCGTACCATCATGGAAGGTTACACCGCGGCGCAGCTTGAAGCGCCAGATGCGCGGATTGGCAGAGTCCTGTTCCCATGATTCCGCGAGCGCCGGCCGCAAGCCAGCCACCTGATCAGCGCGGGAAAGGTCCCAGCCGGTCAGTGCCTCAAAGGCTGTATAGCCAAGAAAGCGCATGCCTTCGAAGCCGTTATTCGGCATGCCGGAGGTGGTCGGCACATCGGCGGCCGTCATGCCGATGCGCAGCGTCTTTTGCTGTTGTTGCGCCTCGGCGCCTGAAACGCCAAGGGCCATTAGGGCAGCGGAGATTGCAGCGCCCCAAAGGCGGTTCTTCCAAGTCATTTTCTGTCTCCCATTCGGGGCAGCGGGGGGTGCTGCCTTGGGGGGAAGCCTAGCAAGGATCAGGCCGGGGCCAAGCCCTGCTTATTCGGGTTTGATGTTCTGGCTGCGGATGAGATCGCCCCACATGACCAATTCTTCGGCAAGGGTGCGCGCCAAAACCTCAGGACCGCCGGTTTCCAGCACCACGCCCTGTTCGCCCATGCGCGCGATCAGGTCACGGTCCTGTGTTGCCACCGCCAAAGCTTGCGCGGCGCGCGCGACGATGGGTGCGGGCAGGCCGGCGGGGCCGAATAAACCCTGCCAGAACACCCCATTGAAGCCGGGCAGCGCATCCGCCACGGGGGGCAGATCGGGCAGCAGCGCCAAACGGTCCTTGGAAGAAATCGCCAATGCGCGCGTTGCCCCTTCCCGCACGGCCGGCAGGGCTTCCTGCACCGCGCTGAACATGGCCTGCACGCGATTCTGCCGGAGATCAATCAAGGCCGCCGCTCCGCCGCGATAGGGCACATGCACCACATCAATCCCTGCGCGCGCACGGAATAATTCAAGGCAAAGATGGTTCACCGCGCCCGTGCCCGAGGAGCTGAAATTGACCTTGCCCGGATTGGCCTTGGCATAGGCAATCAGCTCCGCCGTTGTTCTGACCGGCAATGATGGATGCACATGCAGGATGAAGGCCGTGCGAAACACCGTGCCAATCGGCGTCAGCGCCGCCACCGGATCGCGCGGTTGCAGATTGGGTTGCAGTGCAGGGTTGATGGCAAGGGTCGAGGTACCCATCAGCAGCGTATAGCCATCAGGCCGCGCCTGGGCGGCGGCGTTATTCGCGACAGCCGTCGCAGCACCTGGGCGGTTATCCACCACTAAGGTCTGGCCCAATTCGCGCCCCATGCGGTCCACAACGCCGCGCGCGCCGAAATCCGTGACCCCGCCTGGCGGGTAGCCGAGCAGCACCGAAACGCTGCGATTGGGCCAGGTTTCCTGGGCGCTAAGCGCGGCAGGCAGGGCCGGCATGGCCAGGGTTGCGGCAAGCAGGGTGCGTCTTTTCATTGGGTTCCTCCCGATCAGGGCGCAGCCTGCTTCAGCCGATATCTTGGATCAAGTCCCAACGAGAATTGGAACTCTTGGCCGGAGATGCTTCAGGTTTCCAACCCCGCGGCACGGCGTTCACGCGCGGCGATAAGTTCAAAGCCAATCGAACGAAAGGGTTCTGGTGCAACCCAATTGGCCAGCCCCCAGGTGGCGCGCACCTCATGCTGCGTGCATTGGCCGAGCGCCAATTCCGCAAGACGTTTGCCAAGAATACTGCCCTTCACAATGCCGGAGCCATTGCAACCGGCTGAGGTGTAGAGCCCTTCTTCCACCTGGCCCCACCATGGCGCACCATTCATGGTGAGCGCCGTGGTGCCGCCCCAGACCTGATCCAAACCGATATGGGCAAGCGCTGGGTAGCGCCGATGAAAGCAGGAAAGCAGGGTTTCCCGCACGCGCGGCGCGGGTACTGGCCGTTCATGCGCATACATGGACCTCACCATAAGCCGGTCCGGCCCAACGCGTCGCACCGTTGTTCCCAAACGATGCGAAGGCAGCAAGCCCCAAACAGGCATGCTGCCAAGGTGGCGCGCATCCTTTGCGTTCAAGGGCTCAGAAAGGGCCGCATAGGTGTAGATGGTCACCAGCCGGTCACGCAGGCTGCCAAAATGCCGGATGGCGGCATTGGTCGCCATGATGACGGATGGCGCTGTGATGCGCGCGGAAGGGGTTTGCAGATACCAACTGCCCTTGCGCTGCATCGAAAGCAGCGGCGTATTTTCATGCAGCGCAACATTGGCGGGCAAGGTGTCAGCCAGACCTCGGATCAGCGCCGCAGGGTCAAGCAAATATCCTTCTTCGGTGTATAGCGCGCATTGGTAATAGCTTGTGCCGATGCGTTCTTGCAGCGCGCTGCGATCCCATACCTGATGTGGCACGCCCGCCGCCTTGACCGCCGCTTCCAAAGCCCTGACCTGCTTCACCCCAAGATCGGTGGCGGCCGCCTTGATGCGGCCGGAAAGTTGCAGGCCACAATCAATTCCGTGCTGTCTGATCGGCGCCATTAGCCAGGCCCAGCCTTCTTCGGTGAAGCGGTTCAGCGCCTCGGCACGATCAAGATCGGCTGCATTGGGGCCTGAAGGAAGGTCACGCGGGCTGGCGAAACCCGAATTGCGACCGGAAGAACCCTCGCCGACCTCTGTCGCTTCGATCACAATGATCCGCGCCTGAGGCGTGAGCTCAGCCAGGCGGCGCGCAGCAGCAAGCCCGGTATAGCCGGCACCGACAATAACGTGATCCGCAGTGATATCGCCCTCAGCCCGGGCACAGGCTGTGCGCGGCGGCAGCAGGGCATTGAACCCGCAACGGTCAGCATAAAGCGGGAAACTGGGGCGATTCATGATCAACTGTCTATGGAAGCTGTCATCAATGCGCAATCATGTCGCTTTCTTGCGGGCACTACCTGAGACTGGGGTGGGGGAGGCAGGTTAGCCCCCCTAACGCGCCAAGGACTCCGATCCTTCATCATACTGTCATTTACCTGTCACACAGCATTGCTAGGCCGCTCCCATGAAAACCGGGGCTTCCATGCTGGAAATCGAACGACTGACGCGGCGCTTTGGCAGCAAAACGGCGGTTGATGGCGTCAGCCTGTCTATCCCAGCCGGGCAGATGGTGGGCGTGATCGGGCGTTCTGGCGCGGGGAAATCCACGCTGCTGCGTATGATCAACCGCCTGACGGAGCCCAGCGAAGGGCGCATCATTTTCGATGGCCAGGATGTGACGCAACTGAAGGGCCGGGCTTTGCGCGATTGGCGCATGCGTTCCGCCATGATCTTCCAGCAATTCAACCTGGTGCAAAGGCTGGATGTGCTGACCAATGTGCTGGTTGGCAGGCTCAATCAGCGCCCCATGCTGTCTTCCATGTTCAAGATGTTCACCGCCGAAGAACGCGCCATGGCGCTGACAGCGCTTGATCGTTTTGACCTGGCCGAGGCAGCGCTGCAACGCGCGGACACACTTTCTGGCGGGCAGCAGCAGCGGGTCGCGATTGCGCGCGCGCTGATGCAGAACCCGCGCCTGATCCTGGCCGATGAGCCGATTGCCTCGCTCGACCCGCGCAATTCGAAAATTGTGATGGATGCGCTGCGCGATGTTAACCGCGATGGCCTGACCGTGCTGGTCAATCTGCATGACCTGACGACGGCGCGCAATTATTGCGACCGTATTGTCGCGCTGAATGCCGGGCGTGTGGTGTTTGATGGCCCGCCCGCAGAACTCACCGCCGCCCGCATCCGCGAGGTTTATGGCGTGACCGAAGAAGAATTCGCCGAAGAAGCCGCGCTGGCTGTCGGCGCCACACCGCATCAGCTTGCGGTGGCCTGAACCTATCCCCCCAAAAGGAGATTGCGACATGATCACCCGCCGTTCGCTGGCCACGCTTGCCGCTGGCGCTGCCCTGCTGCCAAGCCTTGCCCAGGCGCAAGCTTGGACCCCACGCCGTACGGAAAGCTTCACGGAAGGCTTCCCCGCGCCGGGCCGCCGCCCCTGGGCCGATCAGGTGCCGCAACTTCGCATCGGGCTGATGGGGGGCGAGAATGAAGCTGATCGCCTGGGCCGCTTTGGCGCCTATCGCGATTTGCTGGAACGCACCTTTGGTGTGCCGACCAGGCTATTCCCCGCGTCTGATTATGCCGGCGTGTTGCAAGCCTTCAGCGCGAAGCAGATTGAAATCGCGGCACTTGGCGCTTCCGCTTATGCCGGCGCCTGGCTTGATACCAATGGCGGGATGGAGCCGCTTTTCGTCGCGGAGGAAGCGGATGGGTCCATCCATTATCTTTCCGTAATGGTGGTGCGCGCCGATAGCGGCATTACAAATCTGGAACAGATGCGCGGCAAGGCACTGGCCTGGGCGGATGCGAATTCCGCTTCCGGCTATCTGATCCCGCGTTTCTCACTCCGTCGCGCGGGCATTGGCGTGGAATCGGGGCAGTATTTCTCCCGCACCGGCTTTGGCGGTGGGCATGAACAGGCGGTGGTTGCCGTGCTGCAACGCCAATATGATGCGGCCATGACCTGGACCTCTGGCCAGGGTGATGAGGCGCAGGGCTTCAGCCGCGGTAATCTGGCCGCCATGGTGCAAAAGGGCCTGCTGAATATGCGCGATCTACGCATTATCTGGCGGTCTGAACCCATCCTGAATGGCCCGATGGGCACGCGCACCGATCTTCCTGCGGCCTTCAAGGAAGATATCAAGCGCTTCCATTTGGCGCTGCCCAAGACGCATCCGGATATCTACAAGCAGATCGAACGTGGCGGCGGCACAGGCTATCGTGAAGTGCGCCATCAGGATTTCGAACTTTTCGTCGAACTCCGCCGTGAGGAAGCCGCGGCGCGTCGTCGCCGTTCCTAAGATGCAAGAAGCCTATGCCACCAGCCTTCCCGCGGTAATCCGCGGGGAGGAAGCCTTTCAGGCGGCGCGCCGCCAAAAGCGCAATGCCGCGCTTTTGGGCGCGGCGGTGGTATTGGTGTGCCTGCTTGTTGCGGCCTGGATCAGTGAGGCGCATCCCGCGACATTATGGGCGGGGCTGCCGCGCATTTTTGAATATTTCATCCGAATCCTGCCGGATTTGCGCTGGGATGCGCTTTTCGCGGATGCGGAGACTGAAGGTTCTATCGCCTTTTGGCTCTACCGCTTGCCTGAATGGGCGCTGCTGATCCTGGAAACGGCCAATATGGCGGCTCTCGCCACACTGCTTGGTTCGGCGGTTTCCCTGTTGCTGGCCTTTCCGGCGGCGCGCAACATCGCGCCTTCAGGTCTTGTCTATAACTTAACGCGGCGCTTTCTTGAGGCGCTGCGTACCATTCCCGAAATCGTCTATGCGCTGATTTTCGTTTGGGCCTTTGGCGTTGGTGCGCTGGCGGGCATTTTGGCGATTGCGCTGCATAGCGCCGGCGCCAATGGCAAGTTGTTTGCCGAGGCAATTGAGAATGCCGATATGAAGCCCTGGGATGGTGTGACCTCGGCCGGTGGCAGTTGGTTTGCCGCCTGCCGCTTCGCCATTCTGCCGCAGGTGCTGCCCAATATTCTGTCTTATTTGCTGCTGCGTTTTGAAGTGAATATCCGTTCCGCCAGCGTGATCGGCTTTGTCGGCGCCGGCGGCATTGGTGAGGAGCTCTATAAGGTGATCTCCTTCAATTATTATGAGGAAATCAGCGCCATCATCCTGCTGATCATTCTGACCGTTGCCTGTGTTGACCTGCTATCCGAAAAGCTGCGCCACGCCGCGATTGGCCGGCTGGAGGCTGCGCGATGAGTGAGAGCAGCATCACGACTTGGCGTGCGCGCATGCCGGCTGCCTTTGGGCCAGGGCCTATGCAACGCGGCCTGCGCTTTCTGGGCCTGGCGCTGTTCCTGGTTTGGTTCATCGGTACGCTCTGGTATTTTGATTTCTCACCGACACGGCTCTGGAATGGCCTGAGCGGGCTTGGCAAGATTCTTGTGCTGATGATCCCACCTTCCCCCGGGGAACTTTGGGTCGAAATCATGAAGGGCATGGCGGAGAGTGTCGCCATGGCGTTCCTCGGCACTTTCCTGGCTGCCATCGTCGCCATTCCGCTGGGCTTTATGGGGGCGCGCAATGTGGTGACGGTGACACTGCTGCGCTTTTCCTTCCGGCGCGTTCTGGATGGTATGCGCGGCGTGGATCAATTGATTTGGGCGCTGGCTTTTGTGCGCGCGGTGGGGCTTGGGCCTTTGGCCGGGGTGCTCGCGATTTTTGTGTCGGATATCGGGATCCTGTCGAAGCTTTATGCGGAAGCCATCGAAAACGCCGAAAAGCGCCAGGCAGAGGGTGTGACAGCCGCCGGCGCTGGCCGCCTGCTTGGTATCCGTTTCGGGATTCTGCCGCAGGTGGCACCCGTCATGCTGGCTCAGGCGCTGTATTTCTTTGAAAGCAATACGCGTTCTGCTTCCATCCTGGGTGTGGTTGGCGCGGGTGGGATTGGGCTGCAAATCGCCGAGCGCATTCGCGTGCGCCATTGGGATGAGGTGGCCTTCATCATCATCCTGATGATCCTGACGGTCGCCGCGATTGACTGGATTTCCGGGCGCATCCGCCGCCGCCTGATCAACGCCTGACCTGACCTTCCCAGTTCCTGGGTGACGGCGGCCCCCTTCCGGCCTAGGCTTCCGGCATGGGGAAACCGGGACGGGCATGAGCGAGGCAGCGCCGCAGGGCGGCATATTCAGTATCAGCGGCCGGCAATGGCTGATCCTGCTGATGGTGCAATTGGCCAATCTGCTGTTCGGCATGGCCATCACGCTGGCCAATCTTGTGCTGCCGGATATGCGGGGCGCGCTTTCGGCCACGCAGGATGAAATTTCCTGGGTCATTACGCTCAATCTTGTGGCGACAGCCGTGGCCACACCGGTAACAGGTTGGCTTGCGAGCAGGCTTGGCTGGCGCAATCTGATGTTCGGGACGGTGCTTGGCTTCACCATCTGTTCGCTATTATGTGGCCTCGCGACCAGCTTGGATACGCTGATTCTGGCGCGGATTGGTCAGGGCGCTTTTGGGGCGCCAATCATGCCCATGGGGCAGGCGATATTGCTGGCGTCCTTCCCCCGCCATTTGCAGCCGACAGCGATTGTGATCTGGGGCGTGGGCGCTGTGTTTGGCCCCGTGCTTGGCCCCATTCTGGGTGCCATGGCGACCGAGGCTTGGAATTGGCGCGCGGCGTTTTTCATGATTGTGCCACCGGGCATCGCCACCTTGGTCTGCATCTGGTTCGCTTTGTCCGATAGGACCGAACGCAAGCCCGTTTCCTTCGACTGGACTGGCTTTCTGGCGCTTTCGATTGCCATCATCTGCATCCAGTTGATCCTGGATCGCGGCCAAAGGCTGGATTGGTTCGAAGCGCCGGAAATGATTGCCTGCGCCGTGATTGGCGCCATCAGCTTCTATATCTTCGTCGCCCATTGCCTGACAGCATCGGCGCCTTTTCTTAATCCGCGCTTGTTCCTGGACCGCAATTTTGCCATCGGCACCGCCATCGCCTTTGTCATGGGGATGCTGGCCTTCACCAGCCTGACGCTTTTCCCGACCATGCTGCACGATCTGCGCGGCTATCCGGATGACGCGGTGAGTATCCTGATCGCGGCGCGCGGCATGGGGAATTGGGTGGCCTTCCTGGTGGTGGTGCGGCTGACCCGCTGGGCGCCGCGTTTCACCATTGGCCTTGGGCTATTCTTTCAGGCGGCATCCGGCTTCTGGATGGCGCAATTCGACATCAATGTGACAGAGAGCCAAATCTTCTGGGCGCATCTGCTGCAAGGTTTTGGCCAATCCATTGCCTTCACGCCCATGACAGTGATGGCGTTTTCAACCCTACCCGCGCATCAGGTGACAGAAGGTTCAGCCATTTTCACGCTGATGCGCAATTTTGGATCGAGCCTGTTCATCTCGATCGCGGTGATGATGCTGATCAGGTCAAGCAGTGAAAACTACGCGCGGCTTGGCGAATTCGTGACGCCCTACAACAAGCTGCTGTTCCTGCCGAGCTTTCCGGCAAGCTGGGATCTGGAAAGCGCGTCTGGGCTGTTCCGCCTGGCCGGCGAAATCCAGCGCCAGGCGGCCATGATCGGCTATGTGAATGCCTTTTATCTGATGGCGGTGACGGCGGCACTCAGTGTGCCGCTCGCGTTCTTCATGCAGCGGGCGAAGCGGGGTTAGCTTTTCCCCGCATAGGATTTAGCCATGCCATCCGCGGGATCAGCCTGCGGGCCATAAGGCATGATGGGATAACGCAGCCCCGCCTTGGAAAGGCCGAGCAAGCCTTCCACGGCGCGCGCCAAATCCTCGGGCGGGCAGGCCATCAGCATCTCATCATCCGCCACACCGCCATAGCGGCGTTCCGCATAGCAGGGGATGGAAAGGCAGACGGTTTTATCACGCAAAGCGCGGCCCCAGGAATCGGCGCAGGCGCTTTCCCCGGTGATGGAGAAATCATAGCGCTTGTAATTCTTCCATTGCAGCCCGTTGATGAACAGGATCATCTGCGCGGGGTTCGCGTAGAACAGGCAGATATCCGGCGGGTCCAGCCGGGCGGAACGCAAGGGCGCTACAACCAGCCCCTTATAGCGCGCCGGCACGCGCGGCATTTGCGCCTGATGCAGGCGCCCGGCTTCGCGGTTTTCAAACCAAACGCCTTCGAATTTGCGGCCCGACAGGTAAAGTTCTGAGGGTTCATTCAAGCCAATCACGCCGCCACAATTGCTGAACCCCGGCACGTTTTCTTCCGTGATGCCAAGCGTGAAACCCGCGATGCGCGCATGGGTCACCAATTGGCAGGTGGAGAATTTCTTGCCTTCCGTCGGGCGGCGCAGCCCGGGGATTTTCGCCATTTCCTCGGCGTCATCAAATAGCTTCATGCCGATCGGAAAGGTGCGCAGCTTCAGCAATTCACCAAGCTGGCGGGCCAGTTCGGCAATGGCCTTGGCATCAAGCGCTGGTTTTTCGGCGATGGTGGGTGCGTCATTCATGGCTTGTTCCTCCAACATCATCATGCGCTCTGTTGCGGCGCGGCGCCATGCCCCCGGCCGGCAGCCAAGGGAAAGGAATAAAGCCGCTCCTCCCCCAGCAGAAAGGCGCGCCCGCCCTGCGGGAAAAGCCTGGCAATGGCGGGATCGGTCACGCAAAGCCCTCCGGTGAAGGCGCCAAAGGCGGGCATGATCACACGGCGCGGATTGGCCACAAAACAGGCACGGGAAATGCCGCCCGCGCGGGTTGGCGCTGTGGCCTTGGGGTGAAAATGACCAGCAATTTCGGGCGGCGCCTGGCGCGAAAAGGGGCTTGGGATATGGCGGAAGGTGATCGGCCCTTGGCGCCATTCTTCAAACGCCTCACCGGGCAGATCACAAGGTGGCGCGGGGTCGTGATTGCCCAGCACCCAAATGGGATCCAGCCCTTCCAAAAGGCGCAGCAGCGCGGCGCGATCTGCGGGCGTGAGCCGTGCCGCGCCTTCCGCATCATGGAAACTATCGCCCAGAAACACCAAGCGCTTCGGGCCATAGCGCCGGATCAGCAGCGCCAAGCGCGCCAGGGTGTCGCGGGTATCATAGGGCGGCAGGAAATATCCCGCGCGCGCGAAAGCGCTCCCTTTCTCCAAATGCAAATCCGCGACACACAGCAGCTTCTGCGCCGGCCAATGCAATACGCCGGCGGGGTCGAGCATCATTCGCTCTGCCCCCAAATGCAGCGGCGCGGCGTTCATGAGGCGCGCCTTGGTGCAGAACGGATGAAGCGCGACCGCCGCGCCTCACGCGGTTTTGACCGTGCAGAGGCACCGCGCGTGATGATGCCATCGGTCATGTCGGCGAGCGTTTCGCCAAATTCTTCCGCGCCATCGGTGGCCTCAGCAACCAGCGCGGCGGCTTCCGCCAGCAACGCATCCTCAGCACCGCCCGCCACCCATTCGCGCCCTTCTTCGATCAAGGCCGGCACGGCCAGCGGTGATGCGCGCGACAGGGCGCGATGGATGATGCGGCCTTTGATGCGTGAAAGCAGGGCCGCGATGCGCGCCACATCCGTCAGCCCCTGTGCGGCTTCCGCGCGTGTGGCGCGCAGTAGGATGTGATCCGGTTCATGCCGGCGCAGCACATCATAAATCAAATCCGCATTCATGGTCATGTGCCGGCCTGATTTTTCCGCGCCTGGATGATGCTTTTCAATGAGCCCCGCAATGGTCGCGATATTGCGGAAACTCCGCCGCAGCATGGAGGATTCCGCGAGCCATTCTTCCATCTCATCGCCCAGAATATCTTCAGCGAACAGCCTTTCCACCCCAGTCGGTTCAAAGGCGGACCAGATCGCCAGCACATAATCCGTGCCCACATAACCAAGCGGCCCCATGCCAAGGCGTTCCATGCGCTTGGTTACCAAAAGCCCAAGCGTCTGATGCGCAAGCCGCCCTTCAAATGTATAGGCCACCAGAAACCAGCGCCCACCGCGCGGGAAGGTTTCAATCAGCAGGCCATCGGATGGCGGCAATTCACTCCGCAGGCTTTGCAGCCGGAGCCATTCCTGCACCGGTTCCGGCAAATGCGCCCAGCGCGAAGGATCGTGCAAAATCGCGCGCACCCGCGCAGCGAGCCAGGTGGTGAGCGGCATGCGGCTGCCGGCATAAACCGGCACGCGCGGTTCATCGCCACCGCCGGGGCTGACAATCACCGCTGTAGGATCAAGCCTTTCATAGCGCACCACCTGGCCGGCGAATAAAAAGCAATCACCGGCCGTGAGGGTGGAGACGAACCATTCCTCCACCTCACCCAAAGTGCCGCCGCCACGAAACCGCACCTTGATCATGGGGGTTTCGACAATGGTGCCGAGATTCATGCGCAATTGGCGCGCCACGCGCGTATCGCGAACATGCAACCGGCCCTCAGAATCGCGGAATAGGCGGCAGAAACGCTCATACGCCGCCAGCGCATAGCCGCCATCTTCGACAAAGCGGACTACATCATCGAAATCACGCCGCGTGAGTGCGGCATAGGGCGCGGCGCGGATCACCTCGGCATAAAGCGCATCCGGATGAAAGGGCGCGTGGCAGGCCATGGCCAGCACATGCTGCGCCAGCACATCCAAGCCACCAGGGCGCGGCGGGTCGCCATCCAATTCGCCCGCCGCCACGGCCTCCATCGCGGCCACGCATTCAATCACCTCAAACCGATTGGCCGGGACCAGCACGGCGTGAGAGGGCTCATCCATCCGGTGATTGGCGCGGCCCACGCGCTGCAATAACCGCGCGACACCTTTGGGTGCGCCGATCTGGATCACCTGATCCACATCCCCCCAATCAATGCCGAGATCGAGTGACGCAGTCGCCACCACGGCACGCAGCCTGCCCGCCGCCATGGCCGCTTCCACCTTGCGGCGCTGTTCAATTTCAAGGCTGCCATGATGCAGCGCGATGGGCAGCGCGGCTTCATTCAGCCGCCAAAGTGCTGCGAAGCAAAGCTCTGCCTGGGCGCGGGTATTGACGAAGACAATCGTGACCCGCGCGGCTTCAATGCGGCGATAGACTTCCGGCATGGAAGCCAGCCCCATATGCCCGCCCCAGGGCAAATGGCCTTCGGGCAGTTGCAAATCGAATACCGGCGCGGCGCCACCTGCCGTCGTGATCAGCCGGACAGACCCCGCTTGCGCATCCGGCGCCAACCAGGCGCGCAAGGCATCGGGCACGGCGACGGTTGCGGAAAGCCCGATGCGTTTTGCACCCGGTGCCAGCACGGCAAGTCGAGAGAGACACAGCGCCAATTGATCACCGCGCTTGGTGCCGGCCAAAGCGTGGATTTCATCAATGATGATGCCACCGAGGCCCGCGAAAATCTCCTGCGCATCGGGCAGTGAGAGTAAAAGCGTCAGGCTTTCCGGCGTGGTCAGCAAGATATGGGGCGGGGAGGCGCGCTGACGTGCGCGGCGATTGGCGGGTGTGTCACCGGTGCGGGTTTCAACGCGAATGGGCAGGGCCATTTCGGCAATGGGCGCCATTAGATTGCGCGCAATATCCACCGCCAAGGCCTTGAGTGGAGAGATATAAAGCGTGTGCAGCCCTTCGCGTGGTGCGGCGGCCAGTTCCAGAAGCGTGGGCAGGAAACCGGCCAAAGTCTTGCCCCCGCCGGTGGGTGCCACCAGCAGCGCGTGATCACCGCCCGTCACCGCCGCCAGAACATCAAGCTGATGCGCCCGCGGCTGCCAGCCACGCGCGGCGAACCAGCCGGCAAAAGGTTCTGGTAATGTTCGCATTGGGCGCTATCTATGGCGCCTCATGCCCCTGAGGCAAGACCGGAACCGCATGGCCTTCACAACCGCCCCCCATCCCGAGACCTGGCTGAAAGTGACCCCGGCCGGCCTGTTCTGCGAACCGGGTGGGTTTTTCATTGACCCGCTCCGCGCCGTGGATCGCGCCGTGATCAGCCATGGCCATTCGGATCACGCGCGCCCGGGCCATGCGGCGGTGCTGGCGACGCCCGAGACTTTGGCCATCATGATCGCGCGTTTGGGCGAAGGTCGCGCCGGGGCCACGCAACAGGCACTGCGCTATGGGGAGGTGCTTACGATCAATGGCGTGAAGTTGTGGCTGCGGCCGGCTGGGCATGTGCTGGGCTCGGCGCAGATCGCGATGGAATGGCAGGGCAGCCGCGTGGTGGTCTCGGGCGATTACAAGCGCCGCGCCGATCCAAGCTGCGCGGCTTTTGAAGTTGAACGCTGCGATGTCTTAATCACGGAAGCGACCTTTGCTTTGCCCGTGTTTCGCCACCCGGATGCGATGGGGGAGATTGCGCGGCTTTTGCGCTCAGCCGCGTTATTTCCCGAACGCACCCATGTTATTGGCTGCTATGCGCTGGGTAAATGCCAACGCCTGATCCGCATGTTGCGCGCGGCAGGGTATGATCGCCCGATCCATTTGCATGGCGCGCAGCAGGGGCTTTGCGCTGTTTATGAGGAATTGGGTGTGGCACTCGGCCCGCTGCTGCCCGCAACGGTTGCGCGGAAGGATGCGCTGAAGGGCGCGATTGTGCTGGCGCCGCCTTCCGCCATTGCTGATCGCTGGGCGCGGCGGCTCGCGGAGCCGGTCGTCGCCAATGCCTCTGGCTGGATGGGCGTGCGGCAACGCGCGCGCCAAGGTGGGGTGGAATTGCCGCTAGTGATTTCCGATCACGCGGATTGGGATGAGCTGCTGGAAACCTGCGCCGAGACCGGCGCGCAGGAGGTTTGGGTAACGCATGGGCGCGAAGATGCGCTGATCTATGCGCTGGGGCTACAGGGCATCAGGGGGCGGGCGCTGAACCTGATTGGGCGTGGTGAGGAAGATGAGGAAGCGGCCGCGTGATAGGCTCCTTCACTGCGTTCCTTGCAGACGCCGCGCCAATTTGCGGCGCGCCAGCCAGCGGCGCAGGCCGCCTCCGCCCAGGATCAATTTCGTGCAGGTTGTGCGAATCTGCCAAGGTAGATTGAGGAGCGTATCGTAATGTGCCTCAAGCCGCTGCTGCACCTGATGGAAGCTGGCATCCACCTTTCCAGCGCTCAAATGCCGGAGGTGAAAATCAATCACCCAAGCGCTGCGCCCGGCGCAGCGCGCCTGCAGGCACAAATCCGTGCCATAAAGGTGAAAGCCGGAAAGCCCGGCAGAGATACTCACCAACGCATCCCGCCGGATAATGATGAAATTTTCATCCAGGCTGACCACCCGCGCGGGAAGCTTGCCGCGCCGCTGATCCTCTCCATGCGGATCGGAAATGCGGAGAACAAGGCTGCCATCTGCTATCGCGCCGGCATTGCCGGCAAGCGCCCAATCCGCATCAAGCGTATCCAGCGCCGAGAGGCTGGCGCGCAACGCTTCGGCATCATCGCTGAGCAGCCGAATATCCTGATGGCAGAGGATCACATAGGCGCCGCGCGCCAAGCTCAAGAAACGCCTGATGCCCCGGAAGGCATCCCATTGGTGGCCCTTGGTATTGTCCAGATAAAGGAATTCCGCCTTGTCGGGCGTGAAGCCGCGCGCCTGGAAGCTTTCAACCATGGCCGCGTATTCCGCGGGGCGCGTGACCAAAGTACAAATGCTGAAGAGCGGCCCCGCAAGGGGTTGGCCGGCATCCATCGGTTGCTGCGCTGGAATCATCAACCCAAAATCAGCCCTACAACGGAATTGCGCAAGATCAACCTGGGCCAGACAGCGCCATGAGCCTGCCCGCCTTCGCTGAATTGCTGGAAAGGCTAGTGTTTTCGCCTGGGCGGAACGCTAAGCTTGCGCTTCTTGGCCAATGGTTTGCGGTGCAGCCGGACCCCGAACGGGGCCTGGGCCTGGCCGCCATTACGGAAAGCCTGAAGCTCGCCACCGCCAAGCCCGCCATGCTCAGGGAAATCACCATGGCGCGGGTGGACCCCGAATTGTTCCGGCTTTCCTATGATTATGTCGGCGATCTCGCGGAAACCATTGCGCTGATCTGGCCAAAACGCGCCGGCGTGAATGCGCCGCCACCTGCGCTATTAGACATTATAAGCGCGTTGGAAACCACGCCCAAGGCCGAAGTTCCGGCGCTGATCGCGGGCTGGCTTGATACGCTCGATTCCAGCGGGCGGTTGGCACTGATCAAGCTGCTCACGGGCGGCTTGCGGGTTGGTGTTTCGGCACGGCTTGCGCGTGTGGCACTCGCCGAATGGTCAGGTCAGGCAGTGGAGGCGATTGAGGAAGCCTGGCACGCTATCCCCGCACCCTATGAACCGCTTTTCGCCTGGCTTGAGGGCCGCGCGCCGCAGCCTGATCCGCAGGCAGCCCCCATCTTTCGGCCGCTGATGCTGGCGCATCCCTTGGAAGAAGCCGATCTCGCCGCGCTTGATCCGGCTGCCTTTCGCGCAGAATGGAAATGGGATGGCATTCGCGTGCAAGTCACGTCGGGGCCGGGTGGTGCTCGGCTCTGGAGCCGAGGTGCTGAGGATATCTCCGCAAGCTTTCCCGAAATCATCGCGGGTCTGGATTTCCACGCCGTGCTGGATGGCGAATTGCTGGTGCTGCGGGATGGCGAAGTCGCGCCTTTTGCCGATGTTCAGCAAAGGCTGAACCGCAAGACCGTCACCGCCAAGATGCAGCGCGATTTTCCGGTGGCGATCAGGCTTTACGATATTCTGTTTGATGGCGATGAGGATTTGCGCCCCCTGCCCTTTTCCGAACGCCGTGCGCGGCTGGAAGCCTGGTATCAGCGCCAGCAACCGCAACGGATGGATCTTTCCGACATCATCACCTTCAAGCAGATCGGCGATTTGCAGGCGCTACGTGATGGCGCGCGCGATGCCGCGATTGAAGGGCTAATGCTGAAGCGCGCCGATGGCCCCTATCTGCCCGGGCGCGTCAAAGGGCAATGGTGGAAATGGAAGCGGGCACCGCTCACGCTTGATACGGTGCTGATGTATGCGCAGCGCGGCCATGGCAAGCGCAGCAGCTTCTATTCGGATTACACTTTCGGCGTCTGGCGGGAAGACGGCGAATTGGTGCCGATCGGCAAGGCTTATTCCGGCTATACGGATGAGGAATTGGCCTGGCTTGATCGTTGGATCCGTAACCACACAATGGATCGCTTCGGCCCGGTGCGGGAAGTGGAAAAGGCGCTGGTGCTGGAAGTGGCTTTCGATGCCGCACAGCGCAGCAGCCGGCATAAATCAGGCGTCGCGCTGCGCTTTCCCCGCATTGCGCGCATCAGGCGGGACAAGCCGGCAGAAGAAGCGGATCGGCTGGAAACTGTGGTGGCTTTGATTGCGGATGGCGCATCACCAACAGATCAAGACTGAATCCTCCCTCTCGGCGCTGCGCAACATCACAGCGCCGCCTCTGCGGCGTTGCAGGGTGATCCCCGTCAGGCGCTATCCGCCGGTGGCACGCTGCCAGGCCGTGGCGCAATCGGCAAAAGCTTGTCGAGACCAGTCATTTTCTCGAACAGCGCTGCCACCTGCAAGGCGCGCGCATCCTGCCGCGGGGGCGCCACGATATGCAGCCCAACCGGCCTGCCATATTGATCAAAGCCGCAAGGCACCGCGACAGCGGGGCAGCCCGCCAGCGTGGCAAAGGCATTGATCAGCGATCCGCCCATATAATTGTCCAGCTTCTTACCGCCGATGCTCTCTGGTGCGCGCAGCATCACATCAAAGGCGGGCGTGGCGGCACCCGGCGTGATCAGCACATCATAGCGCTTGAACAGATCGCGCATGCTGATGAAGAAACGCCTGCGTTCATGTTCCGCCCAGGCAAGCCGCGATGCAGTTTCCTGCAGGCCGCGTTCGGTTTGCCAGATGATGTCGGGCTTGATCTTGTCCCGATGCTCCTTCAGCATTTTTTCGCGGTCCACCACGAAATGCTGGCTCCGCAGCACCAGAAACGCCTCATTCAAATCGCCAATCTCGGGATGGGCTTCTTCCACCACGGCGCCAAGCGCTTCAAAGCGCCGCACTTCGCGCGCACAAATTTCCTCGGTTTCCCGGTCCATCGAAATCGCGCCCCCGAAACGTGCGGTGAAGGCGATGCGCTTCGGTGCCTCAGCCTCCGCTGCCGCAACCGCCGCCACATAGGGGCGCGCGGGTGCTTCCCAGGTCAGCGGATCGGCTAAATCCCAGCCCGCCATGGCGTCCAGGAACAGGGCCAGATCGGGAATATTGCGCGCCATTGGCCCATTCACCGAAAGCGGCGAATAGAGATCATCCGCCGTGCCACGACTAACGCGCCCCGGTGAAGGCCGCAGCCCCACCACGGAACAATAGGTCGCGGGGCGGCGCAGAGACCCCCCATGATCCGACCCATGCGCCAACCACACCTGGCCTGTCGCCAAGGCAACCGCGCCACCCCCGGTGGAACCGCCGCAGGTGAGCGATGTATTCCAAGGATTACGCGTGCGCCCGAACACTTCATTAAAGGTCGAACCACCCGCGCCGAATTCTGGCGTATTGGATTTGGCAATGACAATGCCGCCCTTGCGTTCAATGCGTTCCACCAAGGGATGGCTTTCCTTCGGGACGTAATCGGCAAAGATCGGGCTGCCATAGGTGGTCCGCACGCCGGCCACTTCCGCCAGATCCTTGATGGCAACGGGGATGCCGCCAAGCCAACCGGCCTCATTTTCCGCTTCGCGCCGCTTGCCCGCCATCAGCGCACGGGCATGGTCGCGCGCTCGGTCCAGGCTTAGCGTGGGCAGGGCATTCACATCGCCATCCACCGCGGCAATGCGCGCCTCGGCGGCATTAATCAGGTCAAGCGGCGTGATTTCGCCAGCTTTCAGCTTGGCAGCAGCTTCCGAGGCACTCAGGCGGATCAATTCATCAGACATACGACTTTTCCCCAAAACCAGGACAGGCTAACAGCAATCCAGGTTTGGAGAAGACCCGCATGTATAACCCGCCCTTGTTCCGTGAAGACCGCCCGGAAATCCTGCACGCCATTTTGCGTGAGGCTCGGCTGGCTATTCTGGTGAGCGCGGGGGCGGATGGCGTGCCGGAAGCGACCCATGTGCCGCTGCAATTCGTGGCCAATGAAGGGCCGCATGGTACGCTTTACGGGCACCTCGCCAAAGCCAATACGCATTGGCGCGGCCTCGCGGCCGCCGGGCGCGCGCGTGCGATTTTCATGGGGCCTGAGGCTTATGTCTCGCCGTCCTTTTATGCCTCCAAAAAGGAACACGGCAAGGTCGTGCCGACCTGGAATTATGTCGCCGTGCATGCCATCGGCGCGATTGAGGTGTTTGAAGATGCCGCGCGGCTGCATGCGCTGGTGGATCGGCTGACCAATCACCACGAAGCCCCGCGCGCCAAGCCTTGGGCGGTGGATGATGCGCCGGAGGCCTTCATCGCCTCTCAGCTCAAGGGCATTGTTGGGCTACGCCTGGAAATCGAAACCCTGATTGGGAAGCGTAAGCTCAGCCAGAACAGGCCGGAACAGGATCAGCATGGCGTGATTGAAGGCCTGGGCAGCAGCGAGGATGCGCGGGACCGCGATGTGGCGGCCTTGATGCAGCGTGGCAGTTGACGGCATCGCTACATCACCGATTCGGCGCTGAATCGCGGAATGAAAACCCTTCCATCGGAACGCAAACCCGGGTTTGGCTGAAGCCCGGCGGCGGCGCGGGTCACTTCCGCAATCAGCCGCGCCACTTCGCCTTCCAGTTCAAAAAACCGGCCCGAATCGCGGGGGCGAAAGGTTGCGGTCACGCGTACGCGCAATTCTTGACCAGCAACTCCCGTGGAACACGCCACATGCAGCGTTCCCAGGCCCTGCAGAACATTGCGTCCCGTCGCGCAACGCTGAGAAGGTGCATCGGGAATCCAAACCAGCCGCATGCGCGCCACATTGCCCGGCGCATTGGAACGCACCGTTGCCTTGCTGGCATTGAAGCCGGCAGCGACAGCAGCTGATGCAAAGCCATCCGGCACTTCCATGCCGTGATCATTCACCGCAACCGTCGCCCAGCTTCCCTGGCCGGGCAATGTATAGCGGACATACATCTGGCTGAGCCCATTGGGGGCAATCGCCCCTTCATCGGGTGGGCCAACAGCGCGCACCCAGGGGCCGATGCGCAAGGGTAGCCGCGCCGCAACCACCTTGGTTCTTTCCGATGGTAAGGCCGGGGGCATTTCAACACCGCCCGGTCCAGGCGGCCCCGGCAGGTCAGTTGGGTAAAGCTGAGTGACCTGCACATCTGGGACCGGCGCCGTTGAAACCGGCTGCGCTTCAGGCGGCAGCGCCTGCTGCGCACAGCCCAGCGCCAAGGAAGCGCCTAGAAGGGCAAGGGCGGCGCCGCGCATCACACACGCTCACTGACTTTGATGGCAATCTTGCAGCCGGTCTTGATTGCGGCGCTCAGTAGCCGATAGGCCGGCGCCTGTTCCGCCTCATGCTCCAGGCCCGTGTCGCGATGTTCCAATTCCTCGGCGCGGAAGCGGGCGATATCGGCGCGCAGTTCCGCCTCATCATCGCCAAGCGTGTCTTCCTGGGCGCGGTAGTGCTCATCAATCGCTTCTTCCACGGCAACCGTGCAGGCCATAGCGCCGCGATGGCCAAGCAGTGCGCTAGCAGCCCCAAGCGCGAATCCCGCGACATGCCAGAAGGGTAGAAGCGCAGTGGGGCGCACGCGGCGTTCGCCAATCAGGCGGGAAAATGTGTCCAGATGGACCTGTTCCTGCGCCTTCATATGTTCGATCAGCGGGCCATATTTGGTACGGCCGAGTACGGCCAACTGGCCCTCATAAATGCGCTTGGCGCCATATTCGCCGGCATGGTCCACGCGGATGGTGCGTTCCAAGACCTCACGCGCCGTGGGGTCGCCGGGCAGGCGGTATTCGGCGGTTTTCTGCGTCATGCTCTGGCTCCTTGCCGGGCGAGGCCGAGGGAAAGCGCCCCAAGGCCAAGACCATACAGCATATTCATGGCCGCCATTGAAATGGGAAGGCCGGAAATAAGAAAGGCGGGCGCATCGCAGGGCTTATTCGGCGTGGGGGCCAGGCTTTTCAGCATATCCTCGATGCTCATGGCCCCGCCGGCGGTGGCGGCCTTGCAGCCAGCCAAGGGAGATGGCCAGAAGCCTTGCTCCACCCCCAGATGAAACCCGCCCAAAACCCCGGAAGTGAGCGCGGCCAAGCCCGCCAGGCTCAGCAGCACCCCAGCGAAACGCGGCAGTGCCAGCGCCAGCGCCGCCAGCCCCGCCGCCAGCCAATAGGGCCAGCGCTGCCACAAACAAAGCTCGCACGGCGCCAGCCCCAACCAGCTTTCGCTGGCTTGCGCCAAAAGCGGGGCTGCGGCGGCCAGGGCCAGAATGATCAAAGCGCGCTTCATGGGAAACAGATTGCGCGCCAGAGCGCCGCTTGCAACTGGACCCGCCCGGCCCAGCCCTTTAGGCTGATCTCAGACAAGGGAGAAAAGCGATGCGCAAGCTTTGGGGCAGGACCAGTTCCAGCAATGTGATGAAAGTGCTGTGGCTGATGGAAGAACTCGGCCTTTCCTATGAACGCATTGATGCCGGCGGCGCCTTTGGCCGCACCAAGGAACCCGAATACCGCGCCATGAACCCCATGGGCCTGGTGCCGACCTTGCAGGAAGAAGATGGCTGGGCGCTGTGGGAGAGCAACACGATCTGCCGCTTTTTGTGCAATACCGAAGCGCCGGATAGCCCGATCTACCCGCGCGATGCGCGCCAAAGGGCCGCCGTGGAAACCTGGATGGATTGGACGCTCGGCCACCTGACGGCACCAATGGTGACGATCTTCTTCACCCATGTCCGCCTGCCGGAACCGGAACGCGATTGGAAGGCAGAGGCCAAGGCGCGCGAAGATGCGGGCCGGCTTTGGGCCATTATCGAAAAACAGCTTGAAGGCCAGCGCTTTCTCTGTGGCGATGACATCACCTTGGCTGACCTCACGCTTGGCTGCTGGGTGCATCGCTGGCATGTGCTGCCGATTGAACGCCCGAGCCTGCCCAATCTGCGCCGCTATTATGATACGCTGCTGACGCGCCCGGGCTTCACCAGCCATGTTGCTCTTCCCCTAGCTTGAAGGAAAAACGCCATGACCACCACGACCAGCCATGCAGAAACGTCTGAATTTATTCGCGGGCTGCGCCCGTTTTTCGAATATCGTGATCTCGGCATCAATGGCGCCACTGGCGGCGCCTTTGGCGCGCATGTCATCCGCGCCATTCCGGGTGCCCATGCCACCGGGCAATGGCACACCCATAATCTGAAGTTCCAGATGTTCTTCGTGCTGAAGGGTTGGGTGCGCTTTGAATATGAGGATATCGGCGTGAAGGAATTCCGCGCCGGCGATAGCTGCTATCAGCCGCCCTTGGTAAAGCATCGCGAAGTTGCGCATTCGGAAGATTTGGAATTGATCGAAATCACGGGTCCGGCGGAATTCGAAACCAAGGACGTGTGAACCACGCCTATAAGGGCGGGTGAGACAGGAAGAAGTATAATGTCGCGATCTGTGATCGTGCTCGGCGCCGGCATGGTCGGCGTTTCCATCGCGCTGCATTTGCAACGCCGCGGCGCGCAGGTTGTGCTGCTGGATCGCGCGCCGCCGGGGGAAGGTGCTTCCTTCGGCAATGCGGGGCTGATCCAGCGGGAAGCGGTGCATCCGCATCCCTTCCCGCGCGATATCGCAACGCTGTGGTGCATGGCGCAGAACCGATCGGTGGATGCTTCCTATCACCCTTCTGCCTTGCTCAGCCTGGCGGGGCCCCTGTTCAAATATTGGTGGCATTCGGCGCCATCACGCTATCGGCCCATTGCGGAAGCCTATGCGCGGCTGATCGTCACCTGCATTGATGAACACGTGGCTCTCACGCGCGGGACCGAGGCCGAGGCATTGCTTCGCCCCATTGGCTGGATGCGGCTTTACAACAAGCAACCAGAATTGAACACCGCAATTGCCGAAGCTGAGATGTTGAAGCGCGAGCAGGGCGTGAATTACGCACTGCTCGATGAAGCCGGGCTTGCGGCGGCAGAGCCTCATTTGCTGGTCAAGCGCCTTGGCGCCATTCATTGGACCGATCCGCTTTCCGTGAGTGATCCGCAGGCGCTCAC